>JBEIQK010000769.1:0-3119 GCA_040376505.1 Alphaproteobacteria bacterium
CAGGTGCGCCCAGGCGGCGCCGCTCTGCTCGACGGCCCGCTCGCCGGCGGCCAGCAGGCGCAACAGGAGGGCGGGGCTCTGTTCATGGGCGCCGGTGGCGCTCAGGTTGACGATGCGCTGCACGCCGGCCGCCTGGGCCGCCGCCACGAGCTGGCCGATCCGCCGCACTTCGCCCATCACGGCGGGGGCGAAGAGCAGCATGTCGCGCACGCCATCAAGGGCGGGGGCGGTCTCCAGATCGAGGCGGGATTGGAGCAGACGGAGGCCTTCGGTCGGCACGGCCTCGTCGGCCAGCCACTCCCGCAGCTCGGCTTCGCCCCGCTCGTCGGGGACCTGCGCCAGCACAGTCTGGCCGGCCAGCAGCAGAACGCGAACCGCCTCGCGGCCGATGATGCCCAGCGCGGTGGTGACGAGGATCATGGGGTCTCCAGGGTGCGCCCAAGGCGGGCGCGCAGGCGGTCGTGGGCGGGGCCGAGCCGCGCGCGCAGGGCGGCGGACAGGGCAGGGGAGAGAGAGACGGCGGGAGAGGCGTTCAGTCGCGGTGCGCCGGCGAAGCAGGCCCAGCCTTGATCGCCGTCGATCGAGGCCGCGGCGCAGATCGCGCGAACGGTCGCCTCGGGCGTGCTGGCCAGATCGGCCTGATCGGTGACGGTGATGGCCGAGGCGCCGAAGCGGTCGGCGTAGAGCCCAAAGAGCTCGTCCACCCGCAGGGCGTGCAGGCCGCTCGCCATCTCGGGCAGGGCGAGGCGCTCTTCCAGGAAGCGCTCGATGGAGAGGCCGGCGGGCAGGGCGCCCACCGACTGAAGCTGCACGGCCAGGGCCAGGGCCGCCCCCACCGGCTCCCGCAGGCCGATCAGCACCCGGGCCCCGGGAAAGAGCTCGGCGAGACGGTCGGCGATGGTGAGTCGACAGACCCGGGCGCCGAGGGTGCCGGTGGACAGCTCCTCTTCGGAGAGCACCACCGATCGGCCGGGTCGGTCGAGGAGGGCGGGCAGCAGGTCGTCGCGCAGCTCAGGCAGGGCCTGGGCGTACTCCAGCCGCTCGAGTCGCAGGATCGCCGTGATCAGACGCCGCTGGCGCGGGTCCTGGGCGAGCAGGGGCTTGCCGAGCAGGCAGACCTCGGGGTGCCGCGCCCATAGGTGGTGCTGCAGGCTCGTGGTGCCGGTCTTGGGCAGGCCAATGTGCAGGAGGACCGGCCGGCTCATGGGCCCGCCGCCGCGAGCTGGACCCCGCGGGCGGCGACGAGGCCGGCCAGCACGGCCTGAACGCCGTTGTTGCTCATCACGTCGAGGAAGCGCCAGCCCTGCCAGCTCCCTGGATCGCGGCGGACGGCGTCCTCGGTGCGGGCGAAGAGGGCGCCGGTGAGGGCGATGACGCCGGCCTCATCGACGGGGGCCTCCCGGGGGGCGTCGAGGACGAGGCGGTAGCGGAAGGGCCCCTCGCGGCGGAGGTGAACAAAGACCACCGCCCGCCCAAAGGCCTGGCTGAGGCGGGCGATGCCGGTGGGGGCGTGGACGAGGCGGCCGAGGAAGGGCACCGTGGCGCCGCCGCGGCGGCTGCTGCGACTGTACTCGGGGTACAGCGCGATGGAGCTGCCCCGCCACAGCAGCGAGGCCAGCACCTGCTTGAAGTCCGCGGTGAAGTCGACGCCATCCACCTCATCGACCTGAATCTGGTGCAAGTCGGCCACCTCGCGCAGGCCGCTGACCAACTCGGCGCTGACCTTGCCGGCCCCGAAGGCGCCGAGCCCCAGCATCGGCAGCAGCAGGTGGACGAGGAAGTGCGGGCCCATGTGGGGCAGCGCGAAGATCACCGATCCTTCGGCGGCGAGTCGCTCGCGCACAGGGCCCTCGCCCTCCACCCTGAGGTCGCCGGCAGCCAGGGCGCCGCGCAGGCCCAGGGAGAGCGCGCTCTGCTCCAGCCAGAAGACGGTAAACCACCGGGCCGCCGCGGCTGCGGCGTCGACGCCGGACACCCCGAAAGCCGCGATGTCTTCGGTCAGATCGGCGATCTCCTCTGCGGGGCGCTCCTGGGCCCAGCGGGCCTCGTGGTGGGCCACGAGCTCCGGCCAGGGCAGGGCGGCGAGGTGGCGGCGATCGGCGAAGGTCTTGAGCGCGTGGTCGGGATCGAAGAAATTGGGCATCGGGCGCCTCGCTGGGGTTCACCGATGCCCAAGGGGGCGCGCCGGCCGCCGTTACGGCGGGTGCCCGGAAATCTGACCGGTTGGGCTGGCCAGCGAGGGTGAAGACCGGCTACCGACCGGCTTCCCCCAGAAGGAGCCACCATGGCCGGCAAGATACGGGTCTACATCGGAACCTCTCTCGATGGCTTCATCGCCGGCCCCAACGACGAGCTGGACTGGCTGCCCCACCCTACGCCCGACTTTCGGTTGCCCCCGGGCGCCCTGGGCTTCGAGGCCTTCCTGGCCGAGGTGGGCGTGATGGTGATGGGGCGGCGCACCTACGACGTCGTCCGTGGCCTGTCCCCCGACTGGTATTATGGCGACACGCCCGTCTGGGTGCCCACCACCCGGCCTTTGGAGTCGGGGCTGGCCACCGTAAAGGCGGTGAGCGGCTCGATTGAGACCCTGCTCGACGAGGCCCTGGCTGCGGCGGGCGGCAAGGACGTCTATGTCGATGGCGGCGCCACCATCCGCTCGGCCCTGGATGTGGATCGGGTCGACGAGCTGGTGATCACCGTGGTCCCGGTGATCCTGGGTGCGGGCCGCTCGCTGTTCGCGGGCCTGGGGCGGCGTGTCCCGCTGGAGGTCACCGCGATGGTGGATTACGGGCTGGGAATGCACCAGATCCACGCGCGCCCGCGACGCTGAGCGACTTGTCGGGGGCCGGTGGTGTTGGTGTGGGGGAGGCTGCCGGTGAAACGGGAGAGTGGGCTCAGAAAGGGGGGGGCACCACTTCGGCGCGCAGCGTTGTCAGTGATGACAAGCTTCTGGCCGATCTCCTCGAGGTGTTCAAGGCCAGTCATAGAGGGGGCGCGCGCCGGGCAGGTGGCCGGGCGCGACATGGGTGGGCCCGAGGCGGTGGAGCGTGGCCCCAGGCTTCCTTCTTGCGTCGCGCGGATCCGGTCCGTTCGTTACGGCATCAGGGGGCGGACAGCGC
>JBEIQK010001133.1:0-1572 GCA_040376505.1 Alphaproteobacteria bacterium
TCCAGCAGCACGGCGCGGCGATACCCCGGCGAGGTGTCGGTGGGCCGGTCGCCCAGCCGCAGGCCCCCGGTCGCACCGTCGACCTCGCTCATGCCGCGCCCGTCGCCGTCGAAACATCCCCGCGCCGGTAGCCGCCGAGGTCGAGGGTCACCCAACGAAAGCCCTCGGCGAGGGCCACAGCGTTGAGCGCCTCGCGCATCTGCACCACCGCGATCAGATCGGCGGCGTCGACCTCCAAGCGCAGCATCACGCCGGCGTCGAGCTCGTGCCAGCGCGCCCGGAACTGCCGCAGGCCGATCGTTCGCAAAAAGCTCTCCACCTTCATCACCCGCCGCACCCGCTCGGGGGTCACGCGGGTGCCCACCGGAAAGCGGCTGCCCAGGCAGGCGAAGGCCGGCTTGTCCCAAACCGGCAGCCCCAGGCGTTGGGCCAGGGCCCGAACCATCGGCTTGGTGAAGCCGGCCTCGACGAGGGGGTGCGCCACCGCGTGCTCGGCCGCTGCCCGCAGCCCCGGCCGGTGCTCGCTCAAGTCGTCGGTGATCGTGCCGTCGACGACGTGGGAGAAGCCCTGGGCCTGAGCGGCGGCCACCGCCACGTCGAAGAGCTCGGTCTTGCAGTGGTAGCAGCGATCTCCGGCGTTTCGCGCGTAGCCTTCGCGCTCCAACTCGCCCGAGCGCACCACGAGGTGGCGAATGCCGATCTGCGCGGCGACCTGCTCGGCCAGGGCCAGCTCTTCGGGGGGGAAGGTCTCGCTCGCCGCCGTGAGGGCCAGCGCGTCGTCGCCCAGCGCCTCATGGGCCACCGCCGCCAACAAGGCCGAGTCCACGCCCCCGGAGAAGGTGACGACCACGCGCCCCATGGCGCGGAGGATCGTCGCCAGACGCTCGGTCGCCGCTTCGAGGTCGGCCACCTCCACCGCAGTGTTCACCCAGATCTCCCACCGGTCGACCCGAGAGCGGCGGCGGGCGCCGATCCCTTCGACACGGACTGGCGACCGGCCTAATCCAACGCGAAACCCAAGGCGAGGAGCGGCCCGGCCCGCCTTGCCGGTCGGCTTGGAACTCCCTATGCTGGGGTTGCGTGTGTCCACCTCAACCGGAGGCAACGCCACTTGGCTCGCGAGCCCCTGCTTGATTTCTCAGGAAGCGAAAGCGGTGCCGTCTCCGACGACACCGTTCGGATCGTGGTCCGCAAGGGCCCGTACCGGGTCCGGCAATCGGTGCCCACGCTGCGGGTGGCCGCCGGCCGCGACCTGCTGTCTTTCGCCTCCATCGGCGCGGATGAGCAGATCTTGATCGGTCGGGATGAAAACGCCGAATTGCGGCTGTCGGATCCCACCGTGAGCAAGCGCCACGCCAAGGTGATCGCCGACGCCAACGGCGCGATTACGGTGGTCGATCTGGAGTCCACCAACGGCACCACCATCAACGGCAAGCCCGTTCGGCGCACGATCCTCCAGTTGGGCGACCACCTCGAGGTGGGCGGCGTCTCCCTGCGCCTCGACCTGCTCTCGCCCGACGAGCTGAGCCACCTGGAGGCGGTGAGCTCGCGCTTGCGGGCGGCGGATCGCGA
>JBEIQK010000302.1:0-7256 GCA_040376505.1 Alphaproteobacteria bacterium
AAGCTGTGGCCGGTGGTGCCCACCACCGACAGGCCGTTGACCTGGCCCACCACCCGCCCGGCGACGCGGATCTGCACCATCCCGCGGGCGAGGCTGGCGAGGTGGTGGCGCTCGCTGCCGCCCTGCCGGCTCGACCGGGCGGCGAGGGCGGCGTCGACGTCGCGGCGGGTGACCCGTTCGCCCGCTGCGAGGTAGTCGGCCTCCCGGGCAAGGTCGGTGAGCTCACCAAAGGCGAGGCGCAGGCGGTTGGCCTCGCCGCTCTGACGCACCCCCCACTCGACGATGGCGGCGACAGCGTCGGCCTCGATGGGGCGGCGGCGCTCGGCCTTGGCCATCCGGCTGAGGAAGGCGGCCACCTGGCCGGGCAGGGTCTCGTCGACCCAGGCGTCTTCCTCCATCTCGATGAGCATCTTGAAGACGGCCCGGGCGTCGGGGTCCTCGTCGAAGAGCAGGCCGGCGGTCTCGTCGTCGCCGACCAGCACCACCTTGACGTCGAGGGGCACGGGGTCGGGGCGGAGGATGGCGGCCACGCCCTGAACGGCGTTCTCCTGGTTTTGCAGGCCCAACTCGCCAAAGACCATCGCCCGCTTCAGGGTCTTCCAGGCGCCCGGCTCCATCAGGAGGTCGGCAGCGTTGAGCACGAGAAAGCCGCCGTCGGCGTCGTGAATGGCGCCCGCCCGCAGGTGGCTGTGGTTGATGGGCCCGGCGGCCACGCCATCGTGGGTGACGCCGCCGAAGAGGTTGGAGAAGGTGGGGTCGGGCACGATGGTGATCGGCGCCGCGCGGCCCACCGGGGCCCGCAGCAGGCAGTTGACCTCAAAGGCGCTCAGCCACTCCGCCTCGGGCTCCTCTCCGTCGCCCGGACTGCCGCCGCGCGGCTCGCGGAGGTCATCGACACGCTCGGAGACGGCGATGTGCAGCTCTTTGAGCCAGGTTCGGGCCTTGCCAAAGCGCTCGGCCAGCTCGGCGAAGAGGGAGGCGGTGTCTTGGAAGACGGCGCGGCGCTCCACCTCGGCGACCTTGCGGTTGGCCTGGATGTGCCGGGCCCGGGCCTGGGCGATCACGCGGGCGAGGCGGTCTTCGAGGCGCTCAAAGTCTTCGTCGAGTTGGGCGAGATCGCGGCCGAGGAGGCCCTCGCGGGCCAGCATGTGCACGGCGGCGCGGCTGCGGGCCTCCTCGCCCTGCATGAAGACGATGCTGGGCGCGACATCCTCGCCCTCTTCTCCTTGGCTGACGCCGAAGCCAGCGGCCTTGACCTGGCTCTGCAGCTCGATCAGGGCTTCGCGTTGCTCGCGCTCGGCTTCGCGCAGGATGTGGTCGCGCCCGGCGCGCACATGCTCGGCGTCGAGGATGCGGGGGATGGCCTCAAAGAGGGCGGTGAGCAGGTCGGCCACCGCCCGGCGGAGCTTGGGCCCCTCACCGGCCGGCAGGATCAGCAGGCGCGGCCGGGAGGGATCGACGAGGTGCCGCACATAGACGAGGTCGCGGCGCTTGCGGCGGCGGGGCTGCAGCTTGCTCAGCACCCGGGCCAGGGTTTGCAGCCGGCCGCCGCCGTGGAGGCCCACGATGAAGAGGTTGTAGCCGGGCTGCTCCATGCGCACGGCCTGGGCGATGGCGTCGAGCGCCCGGTGCTGGCCGATGATCTCGGCCGAGGCTGCGATCTCGCCCGTGTGGGTAAAGGGCAGGCTGCCGGGTTTTGGGGCCCAGCGCAGGGCGGAGGCGGACAAAGGCGGCGGGGTCGTGCGATCCATGGTTCCTGACCAAACAAGCCCCCCACCCTATCGCGGGTGCAGGGGCGCTCGTGGCAAGCTGCGCCCGATGCGCCCCCTGCTCCTCCTGCTGCTCTCCTTCGGCTGTCGCCACGACAAGGCCGCTCCCGACGCGCCGATCTGCCAGCGGAGCTGGGACAGCGTGGAAGGGGTCGAGGCCTGGCGCATGGTCTACCTCGACGATCCGGCCCTCGGCGAAGGCGGGCCGCTGGCCGTGCAGATCGCCGTACCCTTGCTCGAAGGCCGCTTCGCCGACGGGGCACCGGCGGTGGTGCACCTGCCCGGCACCTGGGAGACCGACCAGGCGCCGCTCACCCAAACCAGCGTGCGCCTGCGGCCCGGCCAGGGGGTGGTGGCCGTCTATCCAAACCTGCCCGGCGGCCGCGGGCCCTACAGCAGCGGCGGCGTGGACGACCGGCGGGGCCCCCTGGCCCGACAGGCGGTGGGGGTGGCCTTGCGCTACGCCGCCGGGCAGCTCGTCGACATCGAGGGCTGCAGCCTCGATGATCGCGCGGGCATCGGCATCAACGGCGCGGTGGCCCTGAGTGCCATGTCAAATGGCGGCAACCTCGCCTGGACCACCCTGGGCGACACCGCGGTGGCCTTGCCCGACGAGGTGGTTGGCGTCGTCACCTTTGAGTCGCCGATGAGCGGGCAGCTCGCCGCGGTCGACCAGGGCCCGGCCGCCCCATCGAGCCCCGTCTACCAGCGCGGGGCCTGCGGCCTCAGCCCACGCAACGCGCTTACCTGCGACTGGCAGTACGCCGGCATCGCCTACGCCCCCACCGAGGAGGGCGGCGAGGTCTTCATCGACGCCGACGGCGATGGCGCGCTCAGCGCCGGGGAGGCCCGCCTGGGCGCCGTGCGGGTGCCCGGCAGCGAGGCCTGGGCGCAGTCCCTGGAGGCCACCCTGGCCCTGGAGGCCGCCGGCGTGGAGGCCCCCGACCGCCTGCCCCCCGACAAGGCCGGCGCCTTCTGGCTGGATCGCGAGGGCCCGCCCTCGATGCCCGCCGCCGCCGCCCGGCTGCCGGCCTTGGCCGGGATGGTGGTGGGCACCGAGACCGACCACGTCGCCACCGGCCTGCTCGACCATGAGCACCTGACGGGCGCGATGGCGGCGATGCAGGCGGCAGGCCTCTCCTGGACGCGCCTGCAGCCCGACGCGGCCTATGTTCGCGAACTGTCGAAGGCGGACGATGCCTTCGTGGATGTCGACGCCAACACTCCCTTTTTGCCCACCGATCGCGATCCCCCCTTGGAGCCCGATGAGGACTCCGATCACCCCGTCGGGGTCTACCTGACCGCAGGCGTGATCGAGCTCTTCGACCGATGGGAGGCGGGCAACTGGTCACCCAACCTGGACGCGGTGTTGCACAACCCTGAAAAGTGAGCGCCGCAACCTTTGAGCAGGGCCCGCGCCTGAATAGAGCCCCCGTGTCGGCACGGGGATGGAGTGGGTCTGCGCGACCCTACGGTGAGGCCGCCTCCTCACCCGCTCCTCTGGCCGCGTGGATCCTGGATGACAACCACTCCGCCGCTTCGCCGCTCGCTGCACATCCTGATCGTGGATGACGAAGCCGAGGTGCGCGAGATCGTGGCCGAGTACCTCCGGGCCGCCGGCCATGTGGTGCGGCTGATGGCCAGCGGCCGTGAGGCCCTCGATCACATCGGCCAGACGCTGGACTGCTACGACGTGGCCCTCATCGACTGGCGCATGCCGGGCATCAGCGGGCGCGACGTCATCCAGGGGATCCGCCACCAGTGCCCCAACACCCGGGTGGTGATCGCCACCGGCGAGCTGAGCGACAACCTGCGCTTCGGCCGCGATGACATCGGCGCGGTCGAGGTTCTGCGCAAGCCCTTCAGCCTGCGCGAGCTCAACGAGCGCCTCGGCCGGGTGGCCCCCGCTGCACCGTGGAACAATTCCTGACAAGAGGACCTCGAATAGTCCTTGCTCCGTCTCAGGCGTTGGTGTAGGTATAGGACAGGTACAAACGGTGCAGCAAAGCGCGGTCGCCTCCCCGGTCCAACCTCGCAGCGCTTGCCCTCACGATGCCAAGCTCAGAACCGATCTCCCCCGCCGGTCCCATCAAGCAAACGTCTCAGCGTCTCCTCCATCTAATCTGCGGTGTGGGCTGTTTGCGGGGGAGATCCTTCTGAGCTGGCGATTCATCCGGGCGTCTTCACGGTCCTCCAGCCGGTGAAGGCGGCCCTCCCGCAGGCCCCCCAGGGGGCGGCGGTCCCCCTCCTCCGGGCGGGGGGCCACCGCCGGCTCCCTGGGGGGCCTTCGCGCGTTCCTGCTCGGCCTGAAGCTCGCGGTGCAAATGCGGGCGGCTCACCAGGACGCGGCAGCGGTCGGCCAGGGCCTTCTCGACGATGCGGTCGCAGTACTGGTAGCTGGAGGGGTCGACCTCGCGGGTGACGGTGAGCCAGATGTAGTCGCGCACATGGCTGTCGCTGACCTTCTCTTCGACCGTGGCGACGCCCTTTTTGGGGTCCTGCTTGAAGAGGGCCGGGGCGTGGGTGGCCCAGCACTCGTCGGCCTCAGCGCCGCGCAGGGGCTCGCAGTCGGCGGGGCCGGTCCAGGAGCCGGGGCCCCCGCAGGCGAGGAGAGGCAACAGCACGACAAGGATACGGCGCATAAGGGGAGCCTCCAAGGCGCACCTTGCCATCCACGGCGAGACGGTGCAAGTTGGGCGCCGCGGAGGCATCGTGCTGCAAGCCATCATCGCGTCGTTCTCTCAGCCAGGATCGGGCTTCATGTGGGCGATCACCGCCGCCCTGGCCCTGGGGCTCGCGGTGGGCCTGGATCGGGTCTGGTACCTGTACCTGCGCCTCCGCGTCGATGAGAGCGCGGTGCTGGGCGCCCTCCTCAAGGGGGACCTCGCGGCAGCGAAGGCGGCGGCTGGCGATCATCCGGTGGGCCTGCTCTTGAAGGCCGGCAGCGAGGCACCCAATGCCGAGGGGGCCTGGGACGCCATGAGCGCCGAGAGCACGCTCATCGAGCAGGCGGTGCGCAACCGGGTCTCCTGGCTGGCCACGGTGGGCAACTTGAGCACGATGCTGGGCCTCCTCGGCACGGTCTACGGCCTCATCTTCGCCTTCCAAGGCCTCGGCGACGCCTCGGCGGCCGAGCGCTCGGTGCGCCTGAGCCAGGGCATCGCCACGGCGATGACCACCACCGCCCTGGGCCTGATGGTGGCCATCCCGGCCCTGGCGCTGCACACCCTCGTCGAGGGGCGGGCCGGCGCGATCCTGGCCTTCTGTGAGGCCGCGGCGGCCCGCCTCGTCGCCAGCCGCCGGGCCCAGGGGTGAGCGCCCGGCGCCTCTTTTCGGCCCCGCGCTCGGCGCCGGACATGCGCGCGGGGATGATGGCGGTGATCTCGCTGATGCTGCTCCTGCTGCCCTGGCTGATTCAGGCGACCAGCGGCGGCAAGCTCACGGGCTTGCCCCTGTCGCTGCCGGGGGCCAGCGAAGAGCTGCCCCCCGAGTCCCCCGGTGCCGTGGAGGGACTCACCGTGACCCAGGTGGGCGCGGGCTTCGAGGTGCGCGCCGCGGTGCGCAACACCGACGTGATGGCCGGCGCCGGCGACACCGAGGAGCGGGTTTGGCAGGCCGACTCGATCGCCAGCCTCCAAGAGGTGCTCGGCACCATCAAGGCCCTCGACCCCAAGCGCGACCGCATCACGCTGGTGCCCGATGCCGGGGCCAGCGCCCAGGCGGTGGTGACCTGGATGGACGCCGTGCGGGGCAGCACCCAGGGGGTGCTCTTTCCCAAGGTGATCCTGCAGACCGACGGGGAGGCGCCATGAGGCGACGGCTCTTTCGTGGCGCAGGCAGCGGCGGCGCCGGCGAGCTCCACAGCGCGGCCTTGGCCCCGATGGTCGACATGATCACCCTGGTCTTCGTGGCGGTGCTGCGCACCTGGAGCGCCGATCCGCCGGTGCGGGTGCCCGAAGACGACTTCACCCTGCCGCGCAGCGTGGGCGAGACCGGCGCGCCGCTCGGCCTCACGCTGGACATCGGCAAGAGCGGCCTGTACGTCGACGGCTACCGGGTTGGCTCGACCGAATACTGGGCGGCCTCCGAGCACGCCCTGATCACCGATCTCCTCGAGGTGCTTCAAGCGCGCCAGGGCGACCGGGTGGTGGTGCGGGCCGATCAGGACACGCCCTGGTCGATGCTCTCCAAGGTGATGTACACCGCCCAGCAGGCTGGCTACGCCGACATCGAGCTGGTGGCCATCTCGCGGGCCTCGCTCTAAGCCCGCCCTCAGATGCGGCCGTTGCGCACGAAGCGCTCGCACTGGTCGTGGAGATCGGCGCGCTGCACCTTCTCGCAGACTGAGAGCGCGCTCACGCTGTCGAAGCGCCGCAGGTTGTAGGCGACGCCGACGAGGCAGGAGTCGGCCTTCTCGCCGGCCCGGCCGCACTGCTCGGCGAAGGCGACCCCCGCGGTCTCCGAGGCACCCCAACCCAGGCCGTGAAAACAGTTCTCCCGGTAGAGGTCCTGCTCGCCCAGGGGCACCTCGGCGCAGGTGGCGAAGGCCTTGTCGACGTCGACGCGGGCGATGTACTTGCCCATGCCATGCCAGCAGGTCTTGCGCCGCAGGAGGTCGCCCTCGTCGGCGGCGCAGTGGGCCCAGGCCTTGGGCGTGTCGACCTGGGCGATCTCGCCGTTGACGTCGTGGCGGCAGAAGTCATGCCACATGCCGGCCTGGGCGCAGAGCGTGAATGCGCCGTCGGGATCGGTGTCTACGGCGGCCAGCGCGATGCCAAAGACGCACTGATCGCGCCACTTGGGGGTGGGGATGGTCGGGCAGACCGCAAGCGCCTTGGCGCGGTCAAAGCGGGAGTAGAGCTCCGCGACGTCGGCGGTGCACTCCTCCTGAGCCAGGGTGGCCTCGACCTTGCGGCAGGCGGCGAGCCCGCCGTCGAGGTCGGTGTCGGCGCGCTGTCGGGCGAGCTGGTGCATGCAGATGTCGCGGTACTCCCCCTTGAGCTTCTCGCAGCCCTCCTCGGTGTAGCGGTACTCGCCTTCTCCTTCTCCCTGCACCGGGCGCACCCCTTTGGGGCGCGGTGGCACCGCGATGGCGACGGCCTCGACCTTCTGGACGGGCTTGACCTCGGGCTCGACCAGGGTGGCCAGGGTGGAGCCAAACCAGCCGCGGCGCAGGCCCTCCACCGAGCCCGCCAGCAGGCCAAAGCAGACCAGGAAGAGCATCAGGAAGGGCAGCGGCAACATGGCGCTCCAAGCCGGCGGCGGGCGGGATAGGCGCGGCCGATGCGAGCCCTGCTAACACTGATGCCCTTGTTGCTGGCCTGTGACCGGCGCCTGGAGATCGACCGGCCCCTGCCCGAGAAGGACCCCACCACGGCCTGGAAGGCCCTGTTGGAGTCGGCCGCCCGCCCCGATGGCGTGAACTACACGCTGATCGAGACGAACCGCGAGGTGCTGCAAGACTACCTGCGCTGGATCGGCGAGACG
>JBEIQK010000885.1:0-2573 GCA_040376505.1 Alphaproteobacteria bacterium
AGCAGGGGCTGTCGGGGCGCGCCTGTCGGCCCTTGGACGTGGAGGCCTTCCTGGATGGCCATGTCGATGCCTTTGTTCGGGCCTGGGGGACCGATCAGGCGCGGCTTCGGTAGGCCTCCAGCCAGTCGGCCACCCGGCCATCGAGCCAGCAGGTGGGCCGCCACGGAGGGCCCTGCACAAAGCCCACATGGCCGCCCGCCTGGCTCAGCTCGAGCGTGACCCCCTCGGCCAGCTCCCCTGCGGCGGGCACAACGGCGGGCGACATGAACGGATCATCGGCGCTGTGCAGGATCAAGGTGGGGCGCGAGATCCTTCGCAGGATCGGGCGGCTGGACGCGCGAAGGTAGTAGTCATCGGCGTTTGCGTAGCCGTGGAGCGGCGCTGTGACGAGCTCATCAAAGGCGCGAAAGGTGGTGGCGGCCAGGGCAGACTCGACGTCGATGTGTGAGCGCAGCAGCTCGCGGCGCTGGGTGATCAGCGGCCGCAGCCGCCGCAGCAGCACGTGCTGGTACATCCGGGAGAAGCCCTGGTTCATTCGGTGTACACAAATCGAGAGGTCGAAGGGCACGGAGATGGCGACCGCCGCGTCGAGGGGGGCGTCGCCGCCTTGCTCTCCGAGCAGCCGCAGGAGCACATTGCCGCCCAGAGACACGCCCACCGCCACCCGCGGGCGCTCGGCGTAGCGGCGGGCCAGAACGTGCAGGACCTCCAAGGGGTCGGCGGTCATCCCGGAGTGGTAGGAGGTGGGTCGCAGGTTGGGCCGGCGTCCGGCGCCCCGAAAGTGAAAGCGCGCGACCCTCCAACCGCGGGAGACGAGAGAGCGTGCGAGACCGCGCATGGGTGGGCTCTCGCCGCTGCCCCCGAGCCCGTGCAGCAGCAGCGCAATGGGGCCGCTCGGGGGCCCCGACCAGAGGAGCTCAACCCGGTCGCCGTCAGAGAGGGTGACATCCTCCCAATCGCCCGGCAGCGAAGGCTGGAGGCGGAGGGTATTGGGCAGGATGGTCTGTGCATGGGGCCCGCGCAGCCAGACAGGCGGGAGGAAGGCGCTGGGCAGGACCTGGCCGGACATGGGGCACCCCGACGGGTTGCCTTGGGTATCCCGGCGGAGGGTTGTTGGGCCAGCGCAGGGGGCTCGGGTCGAGGGCACCTGTTTGAAAGCGGGGTCGCCGAAGAGCAGGCTCCGGGGCTCCTCTCGGATGTTTTGCCCGCGCTGCGGAGGGTATCGGCAAGGGGGTGTTGGGCGGCCCCTTTCCGGAGACACGGGCACCGTGGGGGCAGCGGTCTGTTCGCGCTGTTCGCCCTCAGGTCTCGTCTTCGGTGGGGGAGGAGCCCCGCCGCGATCAGCCTGGCCCGCAGTCGCTCCTTCTCGGCGCGCTCACGCTCCTTCTCGGCGCGCTCACGCTCCTTCTCGACGCGCAGGCGCTGGTTGTCGGCGCGCTCCTGTTCTCGCTCGGCCTCCGCCTGGGCGAGGGCGGCCTTGACGGCGGCGAGCTCCGCGGCGGTCTCCTCCTCCTCCTGCTCCAAGGTTCGCTGCAAGCGCAGGTAGTCCATGCGGGACTGGTAGAGGGCGAGGTCTCGTTGGGCGTCGCCAAAGCGGTGGAGGACGCGCATGGCCTTCTCCATCTCGGGGCTGCGGAGGGCGGCGGGCAGGGTGGACCAGCGCCCACCCTCCTTGAGAAAGTGCATCCAGCGCGCCCGGGCGTCCAGCTCGGCGCTGGAGTGGTGGAGGTCGCGGTGGGCGAGCTTGCGCAGCTCCAGCACGTGGATGTCGACTTGAGGCGAGAGCTGGACCTTGGAGAAGGTCTCGAGCCCTGCCGCGGTTCACCTCCCGCGGAGCTATGGTTCCCTGGCCGGCGCGGCCATCCTCGCCGGGGCCTGCGTCACCCCGGTGAGGACCCCGTGAGACCCGAACTTCCATGGTTGATCCTCGCCTCTACCTGGGGTGGGGGATCGCGCCGGCCGCCGCTGCCCCGGTGGGCACCTTTCCCACGGCCACCTGGTATGAGACCGTCTACACGGACAGTGGAGACACGATCTGGTTTCAGGTTCACGACCCCGCCGAGGGCGCCTCAACGGGCGCCGACGCCGATCCCAGCGCCGGCCCCGACCCCGTGGCGATCCTGATGCACGGGTACCTGGGCCAAGCCTGGATGTACCAGTCGGTCTGCGACGCGGTGGCCAGCATGGGTGTGGTGGTGCTCAACCTCGACACGAAGACCACGCCTTGGATGGACCCCTACGCCCTGGCCGACGACGCTCGGGCGGCCCACGACTGGCTGGAAGAACAGAGCGCCATGCCCAGCGCCTGGCTCGCTGGGATGGCGGACGAGGGCCCTCGCATCGCGATGGCCCGCCTCGTCGAGTTGAACCCGCGCGTGGAGGTGGGGGTCGGCTTCAATCCCTACCGAGAAGCCGGTTGTCTTTCGGACGCCTATGTCGACTTTCGCGGCGCTGGGCTCTTTCTCACCGGAGACGAAGACCCCACCTCCACCCCTGAGATCGTTCGGGCCTGGTTTGACGACCTCGATCAGCCGCGCCGCGGTCTCTTCGCCGTGATGCAGGGGGCCGGGCAT
>JBEIQK010000970.1:0-2196 GCA_040376505.1 Alphaproteobacteria bacterium
CCGGCCAAGCCCTGCAAGCCCGACGAGGATGACTGCCCCCGCCGCCTCGACGCGGGCTCCACCTTCACCGATCGGGTCACCTTCGAGCTGCGCGAAGCGCCGGCCGACGGCGCCTGGAAGATCGATCTGCAGGTCGGCGACAACCAGCGCTACGACTACGCCTCGGTCCAGCGGGGTGGCTTTTACGACTACTTCCAGATGGACGAGAGCCTCCTGCTCAGCCCTGGAAAGCCGCTGGCCAGCCGCACCCGGGTGGCCCCGCGCATCGAGCTCACGGTGCAGCCCGGCGTGGAGGCCGGCGCGGCCAACGCGACGCTCAGCGGCGTGGTGCGCGACGATCAGGGCATCCGCGACGTGATGGTCTTCCACGGCGAGGAGAAGATCTTCTACCGCGGGGGCGGCGAAGATCAGCCCACCGTGCCCTTCTCCGTTGAGCCCTCGCTGGTGGGCGGCAACAACCTGCTCTATGTGTTGGCCCGCGACTACCAGGGCCTCTCCGCCACCACCTCGGTCAACACCTACCTGCCGCAGAGCAAGGCGCCGCCCAAGCCTTAGGCGCCCAGCAGGCTGCGGACCTCGCGGCGCAGGCGGTCGAGGTCAACCTGGAGGAGGGTCTTGCGCCGGCCGTGGGCGATGCGCACCTGATGGCGGCGCAGCGCCAGGGTCACCGCGGCCTTGCCGTAGGCGGCCTGGTCGACGGCGCCGGCCACAAAGGTGGAGAAGGCGCGCTGGCGCCAGCTGGTGAGGGGCTCGATGTGCGACTCGGGCAAGGTGCCATGCTCGATCACCTCGGCCCGCAGCTCCCGGCGGAGGATGGCGCGCTCCCAGAGCAACACCACCTGGAAGAGCACGAACATGCCCGCGAAGATGCCGGTGAAGAGCGCAAAGTTGAGCGCCGTGAGGCTGACCGGCGCGGCGATGAGCCCATCGGCGGTGAGCAGGCCGTTCCACAGCGCATGCAGGCCCATCGAGAGCGCGAGGCCGAAGGGCAGCACCAGGGCCTGGGCCCATCCCGGACGAAACCGGACAAGTCCGACCACGGCGCCAAAGCAGGCGGTGGTGGTGGCGTGCATCACCGCGCTGTAGAACGTGCGCGCCAGCACCGTGCCCCCCCAGGCGATCATCCCCTGGAGCGGATCGTAGGCGGCGGTCTGGGCGGCGGTGGAGAAGTAAAGGAAGTTCTCGGTCATGCCGAAGCCAAAGCCGGCGGCTGCCCCGTAGACAAAGCCATCGGTCATGTTGTCGAAGTGCCGCGATCGCGAGGTCAGAAAGAGCACCAGGGCCTTGGCGGGCTCCTCCACCAGGGGCGCCACCACCACCGGCGTCACCTGCCCAGCCAACTGCGCGCCGAGGACGGCGGTCAGCACGAGGTGGGCGGAGGTGTTGCCCACCAGGGAGACCAGCGTGGCGATGAGGCCCCCCCAGAGGAAGGTGAGGGCGACCAGCCAGATGGGCTCGCGATCGTAGCGGTCGAGCCACCAGACCACCGACAAGAAAGCCACCATCGGCAGCACCGCGGCGAAGGCCGAGGCGACGAGCAGCAGGGCGTACAACAACGGGGGCTCCCAGCGTGGTTGGCGGGCGGTTTGGGTGGGTTATCGCCGCCGCGGAGGTTTTCCCCATGAGCATCATCGATCGCATCAAGAAGCGGCTGCCCATCGTCGGCGCGGGCGCCCCCAGCCCCGCCGCTCCCGCGCCCGCGGCGCGCTCCGTCCACACCGGCTACGCGCCGGCCGACGAGGAAGAGCCGGCCAGCCCCCGCGGCGACAAGCCCGTGCGCGAGTTCATCGACGAGTTCGTCAAGGGCAACAAGGTGGTGCTCTTCATGAAGGGCACCCCCGACTCGCCCATGTGCGGCTTCTCGGCCAACGCCACCGCCATTTTGCGCGGCTATGGCGCCCCCATCGCCTCGATCAACGTGCTGGCCGATCCGGAGATCCGCCAGGGCATCAAGGACTACAGCAACTGGCCGACCATCCCCCAGGTCTACATCAACGGGGAATTCCTCGGCGGCAGCGACATCCTGATGCAGATGCACCAGGCCGGCGAGCTCAAAGAGATGATTCAGTCCTGAGGCCAAAGGCCCGCCCCTGGGCCGAGGCGACCCCGACCCCCGCGCCGCCGGCAGCCAGCTCCGCGAAGAGGGCGGCCAGGGCTTCGTTGTAGGCGGGGTCGGCCACGCGGTCGGGCTGATCA
>JBEIQK010000091.1:0-13135 GCA_040376505.1 Alphaproteobacteria bacterium
GGCCTGGGCCCGCTCCAGCAGGTACTGGTTGGCCACCTCGCCGGCCCGACCGCGGGGCGCCGAACCCAGGGCGGAGGGCAGTTGCGTCTCTTCGGAATCGGCGGAAAGCAAGCGGGGTCCGGCCAAGGCGCAGCTCCGGGTCACAGCGGGGAGGCGCAGCGCCCGCCCCCGCAGACCTCAGTCCCGGGGAGCGCGCCGACGCGACGCGCCTCCTATTCCGCTTCTCGTTCCACACCACGCCCGTTCCACGAGGAGGATCAGCCCGGCGATCCAGGCTGGTTCTGGCGGATCTCGGTCTCCAGCTGGACCGCGAAGCGCGATCCGCCTTCTTCGGGGCCGAAATTACAGGTGAAGGACACCGGCTCGCCGGCACCCCCCCGGCCCGCGATGTGGACCTTCACGCCGTCGCCGTACTCGGAGCCCTCGGTCTGGACCGTGTCGAGGGTGGTGTAGGGGATGGAGTAGCCAACCTCCCCGTCAACCTTGGCCACACGATCGGCGAAGAGGGCGCAGGCGACGGTGCCATCCCACATCGGGCTCTCGTCATGCCAGGCGTCGGGCGCCTCGGTGAGCCCCGAGACGCCGGCCTTGCGCATGGGGGCGAGCTGCCACACCGCGATCTGCACGCCCGGGCGCAGCTCGCGGGGGACGAGGGCGTCGGGGGCGTTCATGATCTGCCAGCTCGCGTTGGCCATGCCCACCATGCCGAGGACACAGCCCATCACCAGCAGCCCCACATAGGCAGCGAGGCCGCAGCCAGGCACGTTGTCGACCTCGGGGATGGGGGGCTTTGGCGACGCTGCGCGAACGGGGAGCTCAGTTGGCATGGCCAAGCGGGTATCGCGCCGGGCCCCCGCCGCCAGCGCCGCTCCATGGGATACGCCGGCCGGCCAACGCCCGGAGCGGTTGTGCGCATCGCCTTCTTCGATCTCGATCTCACCGTCTTCTCCGTCAACTCGGCCAGCCTGTGGATGAAGCGAGAGCGCCGGCTGGGGCACCTCAAGCGCCGCCAGCTGGCCCGGGGTGTGGCCTGGCTCGGGGCCTACCAGCTCGGCTTCGCCCGCATGGAGGGCCTGATTCACGATGCTGTCGCCACCTTGAAGGGCACCGAGGAGGCCGCGATCGCCGCCCGCACCGCTGCCTTCTGGGAAGAAGAGGTGCGACCGACCATCCGGCCGGGCGCCCGCGCCGCGCTGGAGCGCCACCGCGATCAAGGCGACGTGGTGGCCTTCCTTACCGGATCGAGCCCCTACCTTTCGCGCCTCGCCGCCGCCGAGCTCGGCGTGGAGCACATCCTCTGCACGTCCTTCGCGGTGGCCGATGGCCGCTTCACCGGCGAGGCCGTCTCCCCCCTCTGCTACGGCCCCGGCAAGGTCGACCACGCCCGCCGCCTCGCGACCCACCTCGGCGGCGCGCTGCGCGACGCCTTTTTCTACACGGACTCCTACTCCGACCTTCCGGGCCTGCTGGCCGTCGGCACGCCGGTGGCGGTGCACCCGGACCCCCGCCTGCGCCGCCACGCCCGCAAGGCCGGCTGGACCATCGAAGACTGGGACGCCCCCGCCCAGCGCCCCCTGCGGTAGCCTGCCCCCCGGAGCGCGCCCCATGCCCTTTGAAAACCCGGTCCTCACCGAATTCGCCCGCCAGCCCGACCTCCGCCTGCTCTCTCCAGCCGCCCTGCGCCTGAGCCGCCGGATGCCGGAATTCACCGCCCTGCTCGACCCCCTGCCCCTCAGCCCCGTGCAGCGTGCGCTGGCCGGCCTGCCCGCCGACCCGCAGCCGGTCAGCCTCGCCGAGCGCCTCGCCCTCCTGCAAGCCCGCACCGACGGCGGGCTGACCCCTCCCCTCGCCGAGGCCGCCGCCCTGGAGGAGGCCTGCCGGGGCGACGTCGCGCTCTGGGTTCCCGCCGCCCGCTTGCATGTGCTGGCCAGCCCGGCCCGCGAGCAGGCCGCGCGCATGGCCCTCTCCTTTCAGGACCTGCCCTACGTCTTTCCCGGCGAGCTGCACCCCTTGATGGTGGAGCTCTTCGCCGTCGGCGACCGCATCCTCACCGCCCTGCACATCGACTGGGCCCGCCGCCTCGCCGACTGGCTGGGCGAGGCCCTGATCCTCGACCTTCGCGCGCTCGGCCTGTGGACCTGGCCGCTCCTCACCTTCTTTCCCGAGCGCCGCCTGCACAAGCCGCTGCTGGCCCTGTCGACCGCCCGCCGCCTGCCCCCCGGCGCCTTGGGCCTCGGCGCCGCCTACCTCGCCCGCGCCGGCGGCTCGCCCGAACCCCTGCTGGGCAAGGCCGGTCCGGCCGATCAGCTGCACTACGCGCTGGCGATGGCCGGCGAGCGCGCCCGTTGACCCTGCCGCGCTGGCTGCCCCTCTTCGCCCTGCAGGCCGGGCTCCTCGCCCCCTCGCTCGGCCGGCCGCCGCACATCGACGATCCCAATTTCCTGCGCCTGGCCGAGGGCGCCCTGCGCGATCCCTGGCGCCCCCACGCCATCCCCATCAACTGGCAAGGCACCACCGAGCGGGCCTTTGACGTGCTCTCGAACCCGCCTGGGGTGGCCGCGTGGCTGGCGCCGCTGGTTGGGATGAAGGCGCCCATCGCCCTGCTGCACCTGTGGATGTGGCCCTGGATGGCCCTCTCGGCCTGGGGCTGCGTGCAGTTGGGCCGCGTGGTCTGCCCCAACAACCCCGGCGCCGCCTACGCCCTCGGCCTCTCGCCCCTCGTCTTGCAGGCGGGCGCAGCCCTCACCCCCGACGCGCCGCTGTTCGCCTTGACGGTGGCCGGCATGGCCGGGGTGCTCAGCGGCCGGGGCCCCGCCTTCGCCGCGCTGCTCGGCGCCGCCGCCCTCTTTCGCTACAGCGCCGTCGCCCTGCTGCCCCTGCCGGCGCTGTGGCGCCTGCTCCAGCGGGATGGCCGGGGCGCCCTCACCCATCGCGTCGCCGCCGCCGCGCCGCTGGGCCTGCTGCTCCTCCACGACGCCCACGCCTACGGCGCCCTGCACATCCAGGCGATGACCCAGTTTCAGGCCGTGGCCGAGACCCCCCGCGACCTGCTCCGCAAGCTGCTCGCCGCGGTGGCGATGCTCGGCGGCGTCGGCCTGCTGCCCCTTGTCGGCGACCAGAAGCGCTCGCATCTTGTCGGGAGCCTGGGCATCGGGCTGGCGTTGGGTGTCCTCGCGGTCTTTGTGTCGGATCAATCCGGCGGCGCGGCCCTCGGCACCGTCCTGGCCATGGGCGCCGGCGGCGTGGTGCTCGGGGCCGCCTTCGCCGGCCTGCAGAGCCGCGGCCTGGGCCTCCTGCTGGGGCTCTGGGCGCTCGCGGGGCTGCTCTTCTTCACCCAACTGCGCTTCATGGCCGGTCGCTACTGGCTGGTCTTTCTGCCGGCTCCGGTGCTGCTGGCCCTGCGTTCGACCAGCCGGCGGTGGACAGTGGCCGCGGTCTGCGCCCAGGTGGGGGTGGGCGCGGCCCTGCTTGTCGACGAAGACGCCTTCGCCCGGGCCCAGGCGCGGGGGGCGCTGGCCGCCCAAGAGCTCGACTGGGGCCGCTTCGCCGGGCACTGGGGCTGGCAGCAGGGGCTGGAGGGGGCCGGCTGGCGGCCGATCGAGGAGGATCTTCCCTTGCCTGCGGGGGCACTGTGGATCTCCAGCGCGCGGGCCTGGCCGCAGTCGCCGGGGAATGGCTGTCAGCGCGAGGTGGGCCGGGTGTCGCTGGCGGCGCCGGGCTGGGGCCTTCGCGGGCAGGCGGGCGGCGGTGCTGCGAATGTTCACGCCTTTGTGATTAGCGATCCCAACGGCGTGATCGAGTCCTACGCCCCCTGGACCCTGAGCGACGAGCCCTATGACACGCTGATCGGCTGGGTGGCCTGCGGGCCCTGAGGGAGGTGTGGATGCGTCGGTCGGTCGTGTACCTTGGGTTGACCATCGTGGGCGCGGCCACGGCCCTGTATTTTGGCGGCCCCTACTGGATGAGCCCCGGAGCGGGCCTGCTGGACTTTGTGGAGCAGTCCTTCGAAAACGCGCCGTCGGCCACGCTGAGCGCGGATCTGGCGGTGGTCTATCTCATGGCGCAGGTTTTCATCGGCCTGGAGGGTCGCCGGCTGGGGATGCGCGGGCTGTGGGTGTACTGGGTTCTGAACACGGTGCTGGCGGTGGCGGTTGGGCTTGGATTGTTTTTGTGTATGCGTGACAGACGCCTGTCACGGCCCTCCCCCCGCGCCGACGTGACCCCCACAGCCGCCTGAACCGCCCCTCCCCCTTGGAGCCCCCCATGCGCCGACACCTCTGCTGGACCCTCCCCTCCCCGCTCCCCGAGTCCCCTCCCCTCCGCCCCCTCGATGAGGCCGATCCCGCCGCCCTTGCCGCGATGTTCGCCGCCGCCTACCACGGCACCATCGACGACGAAGGAGAAGGCCCCGCCGAGGCCGCCGCCGAGATCGCCGCCGCCCGCGCCGGCCGCTACGGCCCCTTCCTGGAGGCGGCGTCAGGCTTCGTCGGCCCCGCCGAGGCCCCCGACGGCGCGATCTTCCTGGCCCAGCACGCCCTCGGTGAGCTCGATCACCCCTTTGTCCTCTACATCGTGGTCGCCCCCCGCGCCCAGGGTCAAGGCCTCGGCCGGCACCTCCTGCTCGCCAGCGCCGCCGCCGTACAAACCCAAGGACACACCCACCTGCACCTCGTCGTGACCGCCGGCAACGGGCCCGCCGAGCGCATCTACAAAAGCCTTGGATGGACCGAACACGCACGTCGGTAGGCCGCCGCGTGACAACTCGTGACCCCCCTTCCGACCCACATCCCGCCGCCCGCAGGTACCCTCCACCCACCGCCCTCTCAACCCGGGACCACCCTTGACCCACTCCGACCTCGCCGTCCTCGCCCTCTCCCTGGGCCTGCTGGCCTGCTCCACGCCGCCGGCCTCCAACAAGGGCTCCACCCCTCCCAGCGAAGACAGCGCCAGCCCCGGCGAGGGCGCCGATGGCGCCGACGGCACCGAGGAGGACACCGGCGAGCCGGACCCAGAAATTCAGGAGCTGCGACTCACCCACGACGACGCGAAGCCCTGGGTGAGCGAGACCTACGAGCATGTCTCTGAGGGCGAGGCCGAGCTGCTCGAAGACGGCACCCTCGCCGGCACCGTCGCCTTCAACCTTCGCGTGGATGGCGATGTGGCCTGCGCGATGGAGGTCGCCCTCGACGGCATCCCCTGGGAGGGTGACTGTATCGACTGCGACTTCGCCTTCTCCATCGACGCCACCCTGCTGAGCGGCGAAGATCGGTCGGTCTGCGCCGACCGTTTCCTCTCCACCTTTGAAGACCTGCCCACAGACGAGTACGATGGCCCGCCTGTCCTGGCCTTCTGGAGCAGCTACGAGCCGCGCGACATCCCCTACACCTGGACAGACCCCGAGACCGGGGAGGAGATCACCAAGGTGATCGAGGGCGGGCCACCGGTGTCCAATGTCCTGCGGGCAGGCTGGCTCTCACCCCTCTACGATGGCACCGATCGCAAGAAATTCGTGTGGCACACCGTAGCCGCCGACGACAGCGAGCTCGAGGGCAATCGCGCCACCTTCGACGGCGCTCAACTGAGCTGGAACCGCAGCTACGAATACACCGGCTCCTACACCCAGCCGTGGGCCAACATCTGCCCCGAAGGCGCCGCCACCGCGCCCTCCTCGTCGCCGATCCTGACGGACGCGCCTGTGTACGGCGACCTCGCCTGCGAGTACGGCTACAGCCTCGACATCTACCGCGCCGACGGCTGGACCTTCTCGGCGGAGGCCGGCGACCGTTTTCAGATCAACCTCGATCTGGTGTCCGAAGACACGGCCTTCTTCTCCTGGGTCTGGGTCACCTCCCCCTCGGGCTGCGTACACAGTTATCCCGACAACCACGTCGGCGAGACCCGTGAATGCAGCTACGCCCTCCACGGCGAGCTCTGCCCCAGCTTCGAGCTGGTCACCGACGAGCCGGGTGAGTGGACGGTGTTCGTGACCAATTATCCCGTCTGCATCGGCGACACGGCCAGCTACCGCCTCGACCTCACGCGCCTTTAGCCCTGCCGGCGCACCCGCTCCAGGTAGGGCGGCAGGGGGCGGGAGAGGGGCACCCGCCGCCAGTCCTCACGGGTCACGCCCCCCCGGCAGCGCGGCGAGCCACAAAAGCAGGTGAAGGGCTCGTCGTAGTTGACCACGAACTCCCCGTAGTCGAGGGTGAGCTCTTCGCCTTTGGCGATCGGCCGGGTGGTGACCACGCTGCCCCGCGCGTCGTAGCCGAGGTTGGGCGCGCAGCCGTGGTTGATAAAGTTGTCCCAGGTGATCACCGCCGCCGCGCTGACCGGGCCATAGATGAAGCCAAAGTCAGCGTCGAGGCCGTAGCGCAGCACGCTCGCCTGATGCTCGGTCTCCATCGCCTCGATCTCGGCCGTGCTGTAGCGGCGCCAGCCCACCATGCCCTCGTAATAGCCGTCGTGCCAGCGGTGGATGAGCTCGACCCCAGCAGGCAGATCGTCGGTGGCGAAGAGCCCTGCGTGGCCCTCTGCGCGAGCGCCTAAGGTGGTGAGGGTTCGCAGACGATGCTCGGAGGCCTCCCGCGCCGCCGAATCCACGCCGGGGGAGGGTTGCCAGAGCGCTTCGATGGGCAAAAGAGGAGTAGCCACGGTAGCGCCGGCCTATGACAGGCCCTGCACCGCCGCAAGCGCCCCCCAGATTCTTTGTTTACAAAGCACCCCAGCCCCCGCTTCACCCGGCGGCCACCTCGACGGGGCCCACATTCCAGGCCTCCGCCGAGGCCCCCGCCACCCAGGAAGGCAGGGCGATCGCCCGCCGATCGCGCAAGGCCTCGATGAGCCAGGCCCCGGCCTGACCGGGCGTCAGGGCCGCCACCAGGGGTTGATCGACGCCCTGGGCCGCTCGCCAGGCCGCCTCGGCCGATCGATCCCAACGGGCCCAGTCTTCCAGGCCTGCCGGCCCGCGCGCGTCGCCTCGACAGTTGGGCGCCCCGCAGGTGCAGGTGAAGCCATGGATGAAGAAGCCCAGGCCGTACTCACAGGTGAGCTCGTCGCCCGGTGCCAGATCGCGGGCCGCGATCTCCATCAGCGTGCCGACCGAGGTGCAGGAGGGGGCGCAGGAGTGGTTCATCTGCCGACCGTGATCCCAGGCCAGCACGAAGCTGCCGTCGTGGTCGATGAAGGAGTACAGCTCCACCTGCCGGCGCAGGGGCGCGGGCATCGCGGCGACCTGGGCCGGGGTGAAGGTCTGGTCAACCGCGTCGCGCATCCACACCACGGTGCCGCGGGGGATCGGCGCGGTCGCGACGACCCCCACCCCGACCTCATGGCTAATCCAGGCGAGGCGACTGTTGGGATGAATCATGGCGAGCTCCATCGAGAGGAGAAGAAATGATCAGCCGTGAAGATCACAGAGCCAGACCTCGCAGGGCCCCTCGGGCGGGGTCGCGCCGGGCAGGCCGCGCCAGTAGGAGCGCCCGAGGCGCTGGTAGCCGCGGGCCTCCAGCGTCCGGAGCATGGCGTGGTGGTCTTCCCAGACCACGCTCACCTCGTAGCGGTAGCGGGCGCCGAGCCAGGCCTTGATGAGCGGCCAGGCGCCCTCCATCCCGAGCAGGCCCAAGCCTTGGAAGGCCGGCAGCAGCCATTCGTCGAGCTGCACCGCGCCCGCCGGCGCCTGCACGCCGTCGCC
The DNA here is from genome assembly GCA_040376505.1 of Alphaproteobacteria bacterium. Taxonomy (GTDB): domain Bacteria; phylum Myxococcota_A; class UBA796; order UBA796; family UBA2385; genus JBEIQK01. Next base: position 7,691 of record JBEIQK010000091.1, read on the forward strand.
GACGATGGGATCGTGCTGCACCAGGGCCACCCCCACCGCGAGGCCGTCGAGGCGGATGACCACGCCCTCGCGGCCGGTGGCGTAGGCGCGGGCGCCGGCCTCGTCGAGGTTCGGCGGCAGATCGGCGTCGAAGGGGATCGGCGGGTGGGCCGAGGCGGCCATCACCATCGCCACCACGTCGGGAGCGGGCTCGAAGGGGGTCAAGCTCAGTCGTCCGTCCACGGGCGCTGCGGTGGCCGGCGCCTCCAAGGCCGCGGCCAGCTCCCACAGGCGCCCCTCCCGGATCAGCGCGGCCGGCAAGGCGCGGCCCCCGGGGAGGGTCGACAGGGCCAGCACCAGCTCGGCCCGCTCCAGGGAGCCGCCGCCCAGGGCGGCGAAGGTGTCGTCCCGCCCTACGCGCAAGGCGGCGCCCCGCCCCAGGATGCCGGCCCACAGTGCCGCGATCACCCGCTCTTGCTCGGTGGCGGGCTCTTCTTCGGGGTTGAGCACGCGCAGATCGGCCTGCAGCGCGGCGACCAGCGCCCGACGGTCCACCTTGCCATTGGGAGAGAGAGGCAGGCGGCCCACCGTCCACAGCTCGGCCGGTCGCATCACCTCGGGCAGGCGGGCCTGGGCCCTCGCCTGAACAGAGGCCCAGAGGGCCGACTCTCCCCGGCGGAGGGGCTCGACGGCCGCGCCGGCGGCCATCACCGCGACGAGGCGCCCCTGACTGTGCACCACTGCCAGCTCCTCGCCGGGATCGCGCAGGGCGCGCTCGACCTCCTCCAGCTCGATCCGCACGCCGCTCACCTTGACGAGGTTGTCGACTCGACCCAGGAAGGCGTAGCTGCCGTCGGCCTGTAGACAGACCCGGTCGCCTGTGCGAAAGCAGCGACCCCAGCGTGGGTGGAGCGGGAAGCGATGGCCCTCTTCCTTCGGGCTGCGGTGGTACCCCGCCGCCAGGGGGGGGCCACCCACCCAAAGCTCACCCGGCTGGCCTTTTTCGACGGCCTCCCCATCGGCGCCCACCACCCAGAGTTGGGCGCCGGCGATCGGCCACCCGAGCGGCACCCGCGCAGCCGGGAGGGGCGCTCCCGGCGCGAAGACCGCAGCCGTGACATCGCCGGTGACCTCGGTGGTGCCATACAGATTGACGATCGTGGCCGCCGGCAGCGCTGCCCGGGCTTGGGCCAGCAGGGGGGCGGTCAGCTCTTCGCCGCTCAGCACCCACAGGCGCAGGTCAGGCAGGGCCGCACCGAAGGCCGGCACACGCCGAAGCAGGGCTGCCAGCATCGAGGGCACCAGCGTGATCCGCGTGGCGCGGCGCTCGCGCAGCACCTCCACAAAGCGCCCCAGATCCGCCTGCTCGGCGGGCGACACCACGGCCAGCGGGACGCCCGCACAGAGGGCCGAGAAGATCTCCGGCCCGGCGTCGACGAAGCCGAGGGCGCTGCGGTGGGCGGCGACCTCGCCCAACTGAAAGGGCAGCGCGGCGTGGGCCCAGTCGACCCGGTTCTGCATCGCCGCCTGGGTGCCGATCACCCCCTTCGGCCGACCGGTGCTGCCCGAGGTGTAGAGGAGGTTCAGGCGGCCGGTCGGCTCGGCGCGATCGGACACGGCCGGCGCGTCAGGGAGCCGGCTCAGATCGAGGGCCGGGCTCAACCCCTCCGGCCCGGCGCCCTCCACGAGGACTGCCTTGCACGCGGCGTTGTCGGCGATCCAGCGCTGGCGCTCGATGGGGTGGGCCGGATCGATCGGCACATAAACCGCGCCGGCCCGAAGCACCCCCACCACCGCCACCACCGAGGCCACCGAGCGGGGGATGGCGATGGCGACGGCATCACCGGGGAGCACCCCGGCCGCCGCGAGGGCTGCCGCCACCCGCCGGCTCTGGCCTTGCAGCGCCGATCGACTGAGCGCACCCGACCCATCGAGGAGCGCGGGGGCGTCGGCATCAGCGGCGACCTGGCGGTCGATCGAGGTCAGGAGGGTCGAGGGCATCCAGCTCCGGCAAGCGGCCGTTGGCCAGCGGCCCCTTTACCTGTCGTCGCCGCTCTGACCACGCCACCGTGCGCGATCAGCGCGGGGCGGGCTTGTCGCTGAAGTACCGGGAGAACTTGTTGGGCTCCGTCCGCATGCGGTCGGCCTCCGCAAGGGGCTCGATCTTGCGCGTGATGTTGGGCCAGGCCTGCGCCAGATCGCGGTTTCGTTCCATCCAGACCTCCGCGTCCGGGCGGCCGGCGTCGTGGATGGCCTCGGCCGGGCAGGCGGGCTCACAGAGCCCGCAGTCGATGCAGAGGTCGGGGTGGATGACGAGCATGTTCTCGCCCTCAAAGAAGCAATCGACCGGGCAGACTTCAACACAGTCGGTGTACTTGCAGCGGATGCAGTTCTCGGTGACGACGTAGGGCATGGGCAGACCTCTGCGCGGGCCCTCTGAGTATCGAACACCAAACCCCTTGTCCAGCCCCTACAGACCCCGCGCCCACTCCGGCCGCAGCGCGACCCCGCCGGCCAGGGCGCGGTCGAGGATCGCCACCAACCGATCGCGATCCTTCGGCAGGGTGCCGGCCAGCGGCAGGTAGTTGCTGGCGTGGTTGGTGCGAAAGACCGCCGCCGTCGGCTTCGCCGCCGCCAGGAAGCTGCGCAGCTCGCCCAACAGCGCCCCCACCGAGGGCAGCACAAAGCGCCCCGATTCGGCGAGGCGAGCGAGCGGCGTGCCCTCCACCACCGTCAAGGTGAGGGCCGAGAGGTAGGCCGGGTCCATCGCCGTGGCCAGTTGGGCGCTGCCCAGCGCGTGGTCTTCGCTGCGCTCCACCCCGCCAGCCCCCAGCAAGAAGATCGCCGACAGCGCGATCCCCGCCGCGCGGGCCGCCTGCGCCGCTTCGATGTGCTGGCCGACCGTGCTGCCTTTGGCGATGCGCCGCAAGGTGAGCGGATCCCCCGACTCGGGGCCGATGTAGAGCAGACCGAGGCCCTGGTCTCGCAGCGCCTGCAAGGCGGCCGGAGGCTTTTCGAGCAGGTTGCGGGCCATCGCGTAGGCGCTCACCTGCCGCAGGCGGGGAAAACGAAGGCGACAGCGCTCGAGGATCGGCTCCCAGTGGTCGAGGGGCATCACCAGGGCGTCGCCATCGGCGACGAAGACCTTCTCGACCTGCGCCCCAAAGCGCCGGCCGGCGAGGTCGATGTCTTCCAGCGTCTCGGCCAGGGGCCGGAGCTGAAACTGCGGTTTGTCTCTGTACATGTCGCAGTAGGTGCACTTGTTCCAGCTACAGCCGATCGTGGCCTGCAGGATGTAGCTCTGGGCCTCGCTGGGCGGCCGGTAGACCTTGCCGGTGTAGCGCATGATCAGCCCATCTCCAGCAGGCCCAGCAGCCGGTCGGTCCAGCTGTCCAGGCTGCGATCCACGGCGTCGAGCACATGGGGTTCGCCGTTGGCGAAGCGCCGCGCGTCGAGGGCCCGGGCCGGGGCGAAGATGGCCGGCTCCTGGAGCGGGGTCAGTCGACTGGGCCGCGCCGACACGCCGCTGCGCTCCAGGATGGCGTTGGTGGCCCGCCGCGCCGCCTCGTTGGCCCCCTCCATCGTGGCCAGGTTTGTGTAGGTTCGCACGAAGTCGCTGGCAAAGAAGAGGTTCTCTACAGCGCTCGCCGCCTCGGGTCGCAGATCCCAGGCCCCCGGCGGATGCACCAGCAGGGGGCTCAGGTTGACCGGCGCGCCGCCCCCCGCCGGAAAGCGAATGTTGGTGTCGAGGTGGCGGGCGACCACGTCCTCGTCGCGCAGCAGCACCTGCCGCGGCGCGTTGACCCCGGCCTTGACCTGCCGCCAGATCTCGTCGAGCACCGCGTCGGCGCTGGGCGTCTGGCTGGCCGACAGCCCCGTGTACCGAGACGGCGTAAACCAGTCGGAGATGTCGATGGAGAGCACGCCCTTCACGCTGCCATCGCCGTAGTGGCGCTCGACGGGCCGGCCCCGGCTGGCCCAGAACTGCGCCTGGGAGATGCTGGTGAGGGCCCAGTCGCTGTCAGGGTAGAAGACGTGGCCGCGCAGCATCGGCACATCCTCCCGCAAAAAGAACTGCGCGCCCGACATCCACGCGGTGAGGGAGCCGGTGTCGAGGCCGCGGAGGCGGGCCATCTGCGGATCGGCCTCGGCCAGCTCGGGGCTCACCAGCCCCACGAGCTGCTCGATCGGCACCGCGAGCACAAACCAGTCGGCCTCGATCGCCGAGCCATCGGCCCGCCAGGCCCGACGCACCCGTCCGCCGTCGAGGTCGACGCCCACCACGTCCTGACCGGGGTGAAAGCGCACGCCCCAGGCCCGCAATGAGGAGATCCAGGGGTTGATCCAGCGCTCGGTGGTGGGGCCATCGAGGGTGCGGTCGTTCTGGGCGGCCCGGTCGCCAAAGTCGAGCAGGAGCTGCATCGAGATCTCGCCGATGGTCCAGGCGCTGCCCACCGTCGCGTCCATCGCCACCATCGTGCGCGGCACGGCGCGGATGTAGCGCTGAAAGCTGGGCGAGAACTGATCACCCTCAACAAAATCCCACCAGCTCCGGTACTCCAGCTCCTGGCGGCGGCGCTCCGAACAGGTGGTGAGGTAGGCCAGGGTGCGGGCGTTGAAGCGGGCGAGGTCTTCGGCGGTGGGGTTGACCGAGCCAAAGAAGGCCTGCAGCGCGCCAAAGAGCTCGCCCGGCGACTGCACCGGCCGCCGGCTCATCCGGATCAGGGTCTCGTCGTCGATCGCCGCCACGCCGGCCTCGTCGCTGGCGATCAGGCGGTCGGACACCACGCCCTCGGCGGTGGGGATCTCCGACATCGTCTCGATGAGGTGGGTGTAGAAGGCCGGGTAGAAGCGAAAGCCATGCTCCCCGGGCAGGGCCCGACGCGGGGCTTTGCGCGGCCCCACCGCGTCCTGGCTGGCCGCCTTGCCGCCGTACTGGCGCTCCGATTCGTAGACATGCACCGAAAAGCCACGCTGGATGAGCTCGTGGGCAGCCGAGAGCCCGCCCACGCCGCCGCCGATCACCGCCACCCGCTTCCCCTGCCTGCGCGCCATGCCTGCCTCCGCGAAGGGCCCGTGGAGGCCCTGCCAAGAGGCGTTTAATCGGCTACAAGCCCGCGCGGAGGTCCTGTGCCCCCCTCGACCGCCAGCCCTGCGCTGGATCTGGCCCCCCTCGCTCGTCGCCTGCGGCGGGCCCACTTCATCGCCCAGTTCGCGCTCGCCTCGCGCCTGGGTCCTGCGCCGCGCGCGGTGCACCTGCCCGACGATGAAGGCCTGCGCGGCGCGCCGATCGAGTGGTGGTACACGGTGGGGCAGGTGGGCCCGCCGGGTCAGCCCCGCCGGCACGGCTTTGAGGTCACCTTCGCCCGGGTCGCCGTCCCGGTGCGCGGCCGGATCGGCGCCTGGGCCGCCATCCTTTGCATCATAGACAGACAGACCGGCCGCTGGACGGTGACCGAGCGCGAC
>JBEIQK010000704.1:0-3509 GCA_040376505.1 Alphaproteobacteria bacterium
CGGGCGAGCCGCAGGGGGTTGGCGCGCATGATCTGCATCTGGAGCCTCATCTCGGGGGTCGGGGCGAAGCAGATTGTTCGAGCTGCGTCCAGCAGGGGGAGCCATTTCACGCGCTGCGCGCACTTCACAGTCGCGGCAGCCGCCTTGGTGGTCCCGGGTGACGGTTCACGCCCTCCTTGTGGGGCGTGAACCGCCCCGTGATCCGTGTGAACCGCGCCGGCGGCCTTCCTGCCACCGCTTTTGGGCCCGCGCCCTTCCGTGCGGCCTGCTCCAAGGGCGCCGAGGCGTGGGTGCCATCGTACAGGGCCACCTCGATGCGCCCTGGGTAGACGCGCACCTCATCCACCAGCTCGTGCAGCAACTCCCGCCGCTCGCCGGGGGTGAAGTGGCGGTAGAGCTCGTCGAAGTCGCGCAGGACCTGATGGATGGCCGCCAGCGACAGCGACCGCCCCTCGTCGGCCCCGAGCTTCGCCTCCTCCTCGGCGATGCTCGTCTGGAGGGCACGGCCCCGGGCTTCCAGCGCCTGCATCCGATCGCGTGCGGTGTCGAGGCCAGCCGCGCCGATGGCGAGGATGGCGTCGAGCAGCCGGTGGCGCTCAGCTTTGTTCGCGGCGAAGTCCGCCTGGAGGGTCTTCAGGCGCGCGCGGGCTGGCTCCAGCAGCTCCCGGGCGATGCGGTTGGACTCCTCGATGGCCCGCTCCACCAGCGCCGGGTCGGAGGCGGCGCGCAGCCCTGTTGCACAATCTCCCGCTCCGGCCAGGCCTCAGCGAAGGTCCTCATGGTCTGGAGGTTTCTCGGAAGCAGGCCTCGCACGCTGGGGAAGGCGCGAACCAGGTCGGCGGAGCGGCGGTGGACCCGCTTGATGCCCCAGCCCTCGGCCTTTCCGCAGACCGGAGCGCCATGAGCGCCCGCTCCTGCGTCGCCAGGACCGAGGGCGTCGTGGCACGACCTCAGGGCGCTGTTGTGGGCCACGACTTTCCTTATCCAGGACACTTTCCCGATGAGGAAAGTTGTGCTATTAAGGAAACATGCGCAACATCGAGGACATGGCTGCTGTCGAGGTGCCCCGGCTTATCGGGGAGTGGCTCTCGGAGCCCCCTCCCACCCTGGCTGCCGGGGGCCCCGCGAACGGCGATGTGGACTTCATCATCATGGTTGGCGGTCTTCGATTCCTGGCCGAATTCAAGAGTTTGGACCGCATAGCCAGCTTGGAGGCTGCCACCCGGCGCTTGCGGGCGGCCGAGGCCGCCGATCCTGGGGGCATCGGCCTCGTGGTCGTCCCCTACGCCGGGCCGACAGCGCGGGCCTGGCTGCGGGAGCGAGGGCTGAACTGGATGGATCTCGCCGGAAACGCGGACATTCACGCGACAGGGCTGCGGATCTTCGTCGAAGGCCGGGCGAACCGCTACCCGACTCCTGGGCGCCCCTCGACGGTGTTCTCCCCCAAGGCCGCGCGCATCAGCCGAGCGATGCTGAACGAGGTCGACCGCTGGTGGAGCCAGGTCGAGCTCATCGCCCACACCGCGTTGAGCGCGGGCTTCGTGAGCAAGGTGGTGGGCAGGATGGTGGCCGATGAGCTCCTGCACCGACGCCAAGGCGACGGATGGGTACGCCCCCGGGCCCCCTCCCTCCTCCTCGACGCCTGGGCGCAGCAGTACCACTTCTTCGACCACACCGTTGACCGCTACCACCTCGCCGCGCGCTCCGGCCCCGCGGCCCTCCGCACCCTGGCCGAGGGACTGACCCGCGCCGGGACAGACTGGGCCGCCACCGGTCTATCGGCCGCCTGGGCGCTCACGGGCCACGCCGATTTTCGACTCAGCTCTATCTACACCCGCCGCCCGCTCGCAGATCCCGAATCGCTCGGGCTCCGAAAGGTAGAGCGTGGCGAGAACGTGTGGGTCATCCAACCCCGAGACGAGGGTGTCTTCGACGGCGTGCGCACCGTTAACGATGTCCCCTGTGTGGGCCCGGTGCAGCTCTACCTCGACCTCGCCGCCCACCCCGAACGCAGCCAGGAGGCCGCCGCCCACCTGCGCGCGAACCTCCTCCGATGGAGGCAGGAGTGACCGGAAAACCGACCACCGCGGCGGGCTACCCACCCGAGATGGCGGAGGAAGCCCGGAGCATGTGCCTCTTCGTCGCCACCATCCTCGGTGACCTGTGGGACGACGTGGTGGTCATCGGCGGGCTCGTCCCCTACCTGATCATCGATCAGCAGGCGGTCGATCTCCCGCGGCATGTCGGCACCCGCGACCTCGATCTGGGCCTCTCCCTCGCAGTCCTCGACGCCGAGCGGTACAAGGAGATCAGCCAGCGCCTCCGTCAACGCGGCTTTCGTCCCGAGCAAAACGCCGGTGGGAACCCCTCCCGACAGACCTGGGGCCTCCCCGAGGCGCGCATCACCATTGACTTTCTCATCCCGCCGACCCCCGACGGCGCGCGGCCTGGGCGCCTCCAAAACCTGGAGCCCGACTTCGCCGCCATCGTCACACCGGCCCTGCCGCTCGCGTTCATGGACCGCGTTGTCATCACGATGGACGGGATCACGCCCCTGGGAGAGTGGGCGAAACGCGATGTGCAGGTCTGTGGCCCGGCGGCCTTCGTTATCCTCAAAGCCTTCGCGCTTCGCCTCCGTGGTGAGAACAAGGATGCCTACGACCTCGTGTATGTTCTCCAGAATTTTGGGGCCGGGGTGGGAGACGTCGCCGCGCACCTGTCGGTCCTGCTGCAAGAGCCCGATACGACCCGTGCGCTCGGCTACCTCGCCGAGGACTTCGCCTCACCCGAGCATATCGGCCCAAAGCGGCGAGCGAGCTTCATCGCCGGGCGCCATGACCCGGATCTTCAAGCAGACGCCTTCGGCCTCGTGGCGGATCTCCTCGCCCGGGTTCGCCGAATGAGCCAATAAAGTCTCGGCCTTCAGCGCATCCAGGTCACTCCACTCGGAAGGCGCCGTCCGACTCTTCACGAGAAGAGAAATGGGCCGTCGGCCCGAAGGACCCGTTGGTCAGCCCTCGTCCTCATCGGCGCCGTCGAGGAGCCTGAACCGCTCCGCCAGCATGACCTCAACCTCCCGTACCCGCTCGACGACGGCCTCCACCTCGACGAGCCGCCCCTCGTGCCCATCGAACCGCTCTCCCACACCCGTGAGCCCGGCGACGGCCGACCGCAGCGCCACGAGCTCCCGCTCCTGCGCCGCCAGGGCCGAGAGCGCCCGCGCGAGCTGCGCCTCCAGGGTCGCGAGTCGATCCGGCCCGCCCGCTGCACCTTGCCCATGGGGGACCGGGGCTCCCCGACCCACCTCGCCAGACCCAGCCGGCGGTCGCCGCAACAGGACGCTCCCGAACAGCCCACCCCCTTCGCAGTCCACCCGGACGCGAAGCCCTCGTGCATCCGCGGAGACCTTCGCCCCGTGCTCCCCGCCTCGGCGAGCTTCTCCCAGCTCCATTTCTCGGCGAGACGCCCATGAACACGCCCGCCCCTGGAGAAGCTCGACGCGCTTTCTC
>JBEIQK010000392.1:0-5976 GCA_040376505.1 Alphaproteobacteria bacterium
GCGCCTCCTCCCGGCGGCCCTGGTTGGCCAGCGCGATGCCATGGGCCTGGGCCCGCTGCGCCCGCTCGGCGCGGGCGGCCTCCTGCTCCTCGTCGGCGAAGAACCAGGGAAACCACCGCCGCCACCCGCCCGTTGAGCGCGGCGCCTCCACCGCGGCGAGGCGGCGCGCCCAGGCGGCCTCGCGCAGGGGGGCCACGGGGAGGTTGGCGTAGGGCGCCGATTCGCACAACAAGGCCACCACCGGCAAGGGCGCGGTCTGCACCACCGTCGCCAGGGCCCGGCCCAGCGCCAGGCCGGCTGGCAGGTCGAGCGACCGGGCTGCCAGGCGGACGGCGGGTACGCCGAGGCGCTCCACCCGCGGGCCGATGCCAGCCACCAGCCAGCCCTGGGCCGGCTCCGCGTGGAGCCCCCCGCCGGCCATGCGGGCGAGGGTGGCGACGGCCTTGCCGGCGGAGGCGCCGTCGAGGGCGCGGCCGAGGAGGGCCTCGCGCTTCGGATGGGTGGCCACCCCGCGCTCGCCGATGAGGTCGGGCTCCAGGGGGAGCAGCTCGCCGCCGGGGCAGGCCAGGGCCTCAAGCGCGCCGATGAGGTCGGGCGGACCGGCGCTCAGGCCCAGGGCGGCCTCGGCCTCGCGGAGGACCGTGGCGGCGGGCGTCGCTCCGCAGAGGGTGGAGAGGACGAGGGCGCTGCCGAGGACCTCCTGGGCGTGGTCGCGGGCTGGGTCGGTGGCGACCGCGGCGCGAAGGCGGTTCTGGCGGTGGCTGCGCTCCTGGTCGAGGAGGGCGTCCAGCAGCGCGGCTTCGCCTTCGGGTGCCTTGGCTCCGCGGCTGACCAGCAGGGCCGCCATCTGCACCCAGAGGGGGTGGGCGAAGTGGGGGGCGCCCAGGCGGGGCGCGGGGCTCGCTGTGCCGTGGGCCTTCAGGGCGGTGGCGAGGTGTTCGGCCTGGGCGGCTGCGCCGACCAGAAGCGGCGGCAGGGGCAGGTCGCGTTGCTGCGCCTTCAGGCTCGAAGCGTTGGAGAGGCCGTCGCCGATCTGCTCCCACCAGGGGCCGGCGGCGCGCTCCAGCAGGAGGAGGCGAAGGCGTCGGCCGGGCCCTGGGCGGTTCAGGGCGCGCTGGAGGAGGGTGCGCACGACGCCGGCGCGCCCGGCGGCCTGGTCGACGAGGATCAGCAGGGGGCCGGTGGTGGGGTCGACAAGGGTGCGCGCAACTTCCAGGGTGGCGGCGGCGTCGAGGAAGCCGGCCACCTCGCCCTTGGCGCGGCGGCGGCGGGCCAGCTCCAGGCCGAGGCGGGTCTTGCCGGCGCCGTGCTCGGCGGTGATCAGCGTGAGGGCGAGCGGGGCGGGGGACTCGATCCAGGCGGTGAGGTCGGCGAGGAGGGCCTCTTGGCCGGAGAAGGGCACCTGCTGGACGGCGGCGCGCAGGCGCTCGGCGGGGCTGGGGTCGTCCCAAAGGAGGGCGGCGCCGGTGGACAGTCCCGGCGGCAGGCGGGGGGAGCGGGGCGCGGGCTGTGGGTCGCGCACCAGGGCCTGGAGGGTTCGGACCACGGCGGGGAGCCTCTCGGCGGCGAGGTCGCTGCGCTCAAAGGGGGTGAGGCCGGGGGGTGTGTGCGCGGGCGGGCCGTCGACATGGACGGTCACCACCCGGTGGGCCTGCGGCTCGGCGCGGGCCAGCTCCACGCCGAGCGCGGCCTGGGCGCGGAGGTTGGGGTCGTCGTTGCCGGCGCGGCCGAGCAGGATGGCAGTGAGGGCGGCGCTGCGTTGGGCCTTGTCGAGGGCGGGGTTGCTGGCCTCGCCGGGGCGCGGGTCGGCCGTGGACAGAGCGGCGAGGGCGCCGAGGGCCTGGGCGAGGGCCTGGGCCTGGGGGCGGTGGGTGGGGGCGTGGGCGAGGAAGACCGTCATGCGACCAGGGTACACGAGGGGAGCGCTCTGTGCAGGCCAGGCCCAAGGCGCGAACAAGTCCAAAGCGGGCGTTGACCGATCCACCCGCGCTGCTTTATGCTGCACCCATGAACACAGCCCTGCGAATCACGTTGTTGGTGACCAGTCTCCTCCTTGCCGCCTGTGGGGTTCTTGAGGCCGCGGCCCCCCGCGCGGAAGCCTGCGCGGCCCAACTCGACCTTCCGGCAGGCTTCAAGGCCGCGCCCACCGCGGGCGAAATGGAGGGCAGCCGGTTTCTGGGCCCGGGGGGCGCCCGGGTCTCTCTGTCCTGCCTGCACAAGAGAAGCTCGGGGCCAGGGCGCCTGACGGATCATGGGAGTTGGATCCTGAGAGAAGACTTTCAGGACGTGGACATGGAGACCCTCGAAGTGGTCCCGGTCGACAACCCCCCATTGGTGGACGGTCATGCAGTCGCCCGGGTGTCCGCCTCCTGGGCCGCCGGTGCGGGGGCGCGCCACCAACGTCACTATCTGTTTACGGAGCGGGCCCAGTCCTACTTCTGGGTGGCGGTGGACGGCACCTCGGCGGAGGTGGCCGAGGGCATCCTGCGCACATTCCGGGTCACCGATCCGGCCCTGGATCAGGGGCCTACCCGGTGGTGGCGCCCGCCGATGACCCTCAACCCCCAAAGCCTCCAGGCGGCGCGAAGCGGTGTGAAGACCCGGGTGCGCGGGGGCCGCCCGACAGGCTTTTCGGGGGCGCTGGCGCCCAGGCCGCCGCCGGATTTGTTTCAGCTCGTGTCAGTCGCCGGTCCCCTGGGCTCCCTCGCCACCTATGTCACTCCCGACCCGAAGGATGGCCAGCGTCACCCGGCGGTGGTCTGGGCGCATGGTGGCTTTGGTGATCACGACAGCAGTTGGTGGGAGCCGGCGTCGCGCAGCAATGATCAGTCGGCGCGGGCCTTTCGCGAGGCGGGGCTGATCCTGGCGCTTGGGTCGTGGCGGGCGGAGAATGACAACCCGGGGGACTTTGAGGCATTTTATGGCGAGGTAGACGATCTGCTGGCCATCCGCGACCATGTCGCCGCGCTCCCCTATGGTGTACCCGGAGCGGATCTACCTCGCCGGGCACAGCTCGGGCGGGACCCTTACGCTGCTCGCGGCGGAGCGGTCGACCGCCTTTCGCGCGGCCTATGTGATCGGCGGCGCCCCGGTCATCGGCGACGAGCCCTACTTCGAGCCCTATGGCGGGGCCCCCTTTGATGCGAAGGATCCCAAGGAGCGTGCCCTGCGCTCGGCGGGGCCCTTCGTCGCCTCGATTCGGCGGCCGACCTTTTACTTCGAGGGGCGCAGCTCTGGAGCGGTGGGAGCGGCTCAGTGGATGGCCGATCAGGCTGCCACCCGGGGGGTGCCCTTCTCGGCCTTCGTCGCGCTCCAGGCCGATCACTTCACGATCCTGGCCCCGCTGACCGAGCTGCGCGCGGCGAAGATCAAGGCGGACACCGGGCCCACCACCAACATCTCCTTCACCCAGGCGGAGATCGACGCGCTGGTGGTGGAAGAGCTCTGATCCCAAGCCGCGAGAGGGTGCTCCGGCACGGGCTGATCGGGACGCCGGAGACCGGATGGTTCACGCCGGTCTCGTCGAGCCTCAGCCGCCCAGCATCGCGACGAAGGCGGCGGCGGTGGCCAGCAGCACAGCGAGGGCGCCCCCAAGGAGGCCGAGCACGAGGCCCCACCCAACGCTGCGCGGGAGCTGGCTCAGCCCTGCGCCTACCAAGAGGCCCACGAGGGTCCCGGGGACCAGCGCACGAAGCACCAGCACCCCTGTGGCGTCGAGGGCGCCGCCGCCGGGGTGACTCCGCTGGGAGAGGGCCACCCAGGCCAGCGGGGCCAGAAGGGCCACCGCGACGACGATGGCGCGAAAGCCGGCCTGAGGGACTGGCGCAGGTGTCGAGGGGTCATTGGGGTTCATCGGGGCTCCCAGGCGGTGGACTAACCCTCGCGCGGGGGAGCGGCGGGTCGGCGAGGTCCTGGAGACTGGGGCTGGGGTTTTCGGCGGATACACCTGTGGAGGTGGAGGAACCCCCGGGGCTTTGGTGACCTGCACAGGTGGAGGAGGCCGGGAGCGCTGGGGGTTTGGGCGGGCGCGCATGTGCAACTGGAAAAACCCCTGGGGCTTTGGTGACCTGCGCAGTGGCGGATGCTCGATGTCTCCCATTTTAGGCCTCTCAAGGCGCAAACAGGCTGGCACCCTCCGTGGCGTGGTTCGCCGCCGGGAAGCCGCGTCAGACGTGGGTTCTCCGCAGCCACCCAAGAAAAAGCCTAAGAGGAAGCGCTCCATCGATTCACCGCGGGTCCTCGCTTAGAGGCAGACCATTCATCGACAGGCAAACCGACAACGATCCCCTGTTCGCCCAACTCGTCTCCCTTGGCGGAGCGTTCGTCATGCAGTCCCAGCACGACAAATAAAGTCGTCCCGCAACGCAGCTTCAATCGCTCGACCTCGCAGACCTCCGCCCGACCCCAAGAACCACCCTCAACCCAAGGCCCGCGCCCAGCCCCCCAATTCCGACCCGCCTACCCCCTGACGCCGCCCGGGCCGCCGCGTTAGAGCCTGATCTCACCGCGAGGCCCCATGCGCGTTTCGTTCCTGCTTGCCGCCCTCACCACCGGTTGCACCCCGTCGCCCACCGACAAGGCGACGAGCACGCCATCATCGAGAGACAGCGCCACCGACACGGCCGACACCCAGGCGCCCACCGACACGGCCGACCCCGGCCCCATTCCCACCGGCCTCACCGGCGGCTGGACCGTCGACCACACCGGCGCCGTCCTGGGCGCGACCTTTGTTCACCCCCACCGCACCGACAAAGACGGGGCGCTGGTCGCCGCCCGGGTGGCCTCGGCGCTGGGCGGGCTGGGGGTGCCGGCCACCAGCGACGCCCGCGACGCCGTCCTCGACCCCACCCGCATGGCCGACGAGACCTATGGGGAGGAGGTCGCCGCCTTCGTGGTGGACGATCTGTACGGCCGCCTCGCCCAGGCCGGCGACAATCCCCAGTTGGGGACCGACACGGTGGTGCTCACCAGCGTGCACCGCTTTGGGCTCTATGTGGGAGAGACTCTGCACGCGCGGGTCTTGCCCCTGCAGGTGATCTCCTTCGCCGACGACTGGTCGCAGGTGGAGGCCGCCGCCCGGCAGGCCACCCTCATCGTCGGCCAGGACTTCGACTATGACGGCCTGTGGCTGTGGAACAAGCTCGGCGCCGGCGCCCCGGGCACGGCGGCGGCCGCGCTGCCCGAGGCCTATGTGCGGGCGGTGGCCGAGGCCGAGCACCTCGTGCTGGTGCAACCCAACGACAACTGGACCCTCTGCACGGCCACGAGCTGTGTCGACGCGATCGGCGAGGTCTACACCGGGGGAGACAGCTCTGTTTATCTGCACAGCTCCCTCACCCGCAGCGACCTTGTCAACCGCGGCACCACGCTGTACGCCGACGCCGTCGCCCGCGGCCTCGTCGCGGCCGCCCCCGAGGCCGAGGTGGCCAACCTCAAGCAGTGGGAGTGGGGGGTGCCCGACAGCACCGTGGACAATGTGCGGGCCCTGTGGGCCAGCCTCGGCAAGGCGCCCGAAGACCTCGTGGTCATCCGGGGCGGCGTGGTGGACATGTTCGCCTGGACCCCCTGGCTTTGGCGGGCCTATCTCAATCGAAATGGCGTGACGCCGACAGGAATTCACCTGCTCGCCTACTGGGCCGCCTGGCCCGGCCTGGAGCGGGGCGCGGGCATCCTGCCTCTTCCCTCCTACACCTTCTTTACCCCCGACTGGCACCCCCTCGACGACAACGCCCGGGCCCTGCTGACCGAGCTCTGCGGCGCCGACTGCGGGCCGGCGCTGGGCGCCAATACCCGCGCCTTTGTCAATTCCATCGGCTCGGCCGCCGACCCGGGCGCGATGGCGGCCCTGCTCACCGACTATGGACTGACTGCAGCCACTGGGGCCTACCTGGGAGAGGGCATCAACTCCGCGGGAGCGGCGGCCTGGACGGGCTGGGAGGGCGCCCCGGTGGCGGCCGGCTGGGAGGAGGTGGCCGC
>JBEIQK010000631.1:0-3979 GCA_040376505.1 Alphaproteobacteria bacterium
CACTGTCGGCGTCGGTGTCGGCGTCACTGTCGTTGGCGGTGCTCAGCCCGTCGCCGTCCATGTCCAGGGCCAGGATCTCCACGCGGGGCTCGGCGCAGAAGCTGAGCTCCAGGCTGGCGCCGCCCGAGAGGGTGCCCGAGGTCTCGGGCTCGACGAGGAGCTTGTCGCCGTAGGGGAAGAGGAAGGCGCCGTCGTAGTGGGTCCAGGCGGTGATGGCGCTGTTGAGCTGCAGCTCGGCGCTCCAGTTGCTCACCGTGCTGCCCCGGTTCTTCAGCAGCATCTGCACGCAGGTGCCCTCCGCCCAGCCCTCGTTGCCGTACCAGGCCCAGTACAGGCGCATGTCGCCGTCTTCGACGAGCCCGCTCTTGGTCTCGCCGGCGCCGCCCTCCAGACCAAAGGAGGACTCCTCACCGCCGGTGCTGCCATCGCCGCCGTCGGTGACCAGCAAGGAGTCGGAGGGCTGCATGTAGCAGGCCGAGAGCAGCAGAGAGACGGTGCACAGGCGCATGGGACAGTCCTATTGGGGGCCCGTGGGGAGCGCGGGTTGGGAGGCAGGGGGGCGCGAAAGGAGGGCGGAACGGGTTGGGCCAAACAGTTGTAAGGGGCCGACCGCGTACAGACGATGCACGAGAAGGATATCCAGGCCCAGCGGCGCTGTCGCCCGTCCAATTCTACCTGGATCGCCGGGAGTTGCGTGAACATCGATTCTTGCGCGCACCTTTCACGGCGGGGGGTGGCGGATGTGGGCTACCCTGGGCGCACCTCGGTTTGAAGGGTGCGGGCCCCGGTGATAGGGCGCCGCGTTGCTTCGCCCTGAAGATCCCGTCCTCTCCGCACTTGTGAGCGCCCATGACCCCCACCGGCCGCCTCAGCTCTGCCTCGCTCCTGCTCCTCCTGCTGGCTGCGTGCGACCGGGGCACGCTCCTCGCAGCCGACAGCAGCGCGCCCCTGGACGAGGCGGGCCTGGCCGCCGCGCGGCCCCAACTTCGCGCCGATGCGGGCGGCTTCGTCGCCGACTTCGAGGCCCTCGGCCTGCGCGCCAGCCTGCACGAGGGCGTGGTGGAGACGGTGGGCGCCCAGGGATCGCTGCGCACCCACCTGGTCGCCTTCAACGGCGCGGCTCTGCCGGCCGGCGAGCCCCTGGCGCTGCGCGGCGAGCGGGTGGAGTCCTCGATTCAGCCCGGCCTCGTCGGCTGGTGGAAGGCCGGGTCTGAAGGCTTGGAGCAGGGCTGGACCCTCGACGCCGCCCCCGCCAGCCCCGACCTCCAGCTGACCCTCGCGGTGGAGGGGGCGGCCCAATTGACCTCCTCGGCCCCCGGCTTGATCGAGCTCACCGCCGCCGATGGAGCGCGCTGGTACTACCGCGGCCTCGCCGCCCATGACGCCACCGGCAAGGCCCTGCCGGCCTGGATGGAGGTCGATGGGCAGCAGATCGTCGTGCGGGTCGACCTGCGCGGCGCCGCCTACCCGGTGGAGGTCGACCCCTTCACCACCACCGCGGCGGCCACCAAGAGCGGCTCGGCCAGCTCCCAGTTGGGCTGGAGCAGCACAAGCGCTGGCGACCTGGACGGCGATGGCTACGAGGATGCCGTGGTGGCGGCCTATGGCGGCAACGCCGTCTACCTGCACCGCGGCTCGGCCAGCGGTCTTGACACCACCGCGGTCCAGACCCTCACCGGCACCAGCAGCTTTGGCTACCGGGTGGCGACGGGCAACTGGAACGGCGATGACTACAGCGATCTCGCCGTCTTCTCCCAGGGCGGCAATGGCTCCGTGCGCATCTTCGATGGTGTGGCGGGCGGCACCTACAGCACCACCGCCTCGGTCACCTTGAGCCGGTCTGGCTCCACCAATTTCGGCTGGTCGCTGGCCCGCGCCGACGTCAACAGCGATGGCGTCGACGATCTCATCGTCGGCGAGCGTGGGTCGTCGAGCACCGGCTCCACCGCCTTTGGCCGCGTGATGACCTACCTGGGCAGCGCCAGCGGGCTGTCCTCCACGGTCAGCCAGACGCTCTCCATCGGCACCATGGGCGGGCCCTACTTCGGCAACTCCCTCGCCGTCGGCGATCTGAACGACGACGGCGTGGACGATCTCATCGTGGGGGCCTCGCAGGCCGGCACCAGCAACGCGGGTGGCGCCTACATCTACTACGGCACCGGCAGCGGCTTCTCCAGCACGGCCGACACCTCCTACATCCATGGCACCGGCTCGGTGTATGTGGGCATGGCCGTGGCCGTCGGCGACGTCAACGGCGATGGCATCGACGACGCCATCCTTGGCAGCGAGGGCACAACGTCGACCGCCTCGGTGGTGCTGGTCTTCTTCGGCAGCGCCACGGGCATCAACACCGCCGTGGTCGACCAGACCTTCTCGGTGGGGGTGAGCGCCGCCTACTACTTCGGTGCCACGCTGACCGTCGGCGACGCCAACGGCGACGACAAGGCCGATGTCCTGGTCAGCGCCCGCGGCAGCTCGGTGAAGGCGGGGGTGGCCTACCTCTACGAGGGCTCGGCCAGCGGTCTGGCCCTGGCCAGCACGCTCACCGGCGCCATCAGCACCGGCTTTGGCCGCTCTCTGGCGATGGGCGACTGGAACGGCGACGGCCTCGACGACGGCCTCGTCGGCGCCAACACCGTCTCGTCGAGCGCGGGGGCCTGGAGCAGCTACCACGCCATCTGCACCGACGCCGATAGCGACACGGTCTGCGCCCCCTTCGACTGCGATGACACCAGCGCCGCGGTCGGCGCCGCCTCCCTCGGCTACATCGACAGCGACGGGGACGGCTACGGGTCGAGCCTGACCGACACCTACTGCCCGGGTGATGCCGGCTTTGCCCCGGTCGACGGCGACTGCAACGATGCGAGCGCCAGCGTCAACCCCGGCGCCACCGAGGTCTGCGACAGCGGCAACGTCGACGAGGACTGCAGCGGCGCCGCCGACAACGCCGACGCCAGCGCCAGCGCCGCCACCAAGAGCACCTTCTACGTCGACGCCGACGGCGACAGCTACGGCGGCGCCACCACCGGCGCCTTCTGCGACCTGCCGGCCAGCGGCTACGCCACCACCAACACCGACTGCAATGACAGCGCCGCCGGCATCAACCCCGGCGCTGTCGAGGTCTGCGACGCCAGCAACACCGACGAGGACTGTGACGGCCCCAGCGACGACGCCGACGCCTCGGCCACCGGCAAGACCACCTGGTATGTCGACGGCGACGGCGACCTCTACGGCGGCAGCAGCACCACCCTGGCCTGCGACGCGGGCACCGGCGTGGTCGCGTTGGGCGGCGACTGCAACGACAGCGCGGTGGCCATCAACCCCGGCGCCACCGAGGTCTGCGACCCGGCCGACGTCGACGAGGACTGCGACGGCAGCGCCGACGACGCCAGCGCCAGCGGCACCACCGCCTACTATGTCGACGCCGACGGCGACAGCTACGGCACCAGCACCACCGCCGCCTTCTGCGACCTGCCCGCGAGCGGCTACGCCACGGTCTCGGGCGACTGCGACGACAGCAGCAGCACCATCAAGCCGGGCGGCACCGAGGTCTGCGACGCCGCCAACGCCGACGAGGACTGCGACGGCAGCGCCGACAACGCCGACTCCAGCGCCAGCACCGCCACGAAGGGCACCTACTACCTGGACAGTGACGGCGACAGCTACGGCGGCAGCACCAGCGCCAAGTTCTGCGACCTGCCCAGCGGCTACTCGGCGGTGAGCACCGACTGCGACGACACCACGTCGGTGCGCAGCCCGGGCAACACCGAGGTCTGTGACGCCGGTAACATCGATGAGGACTGCGACAGCGCCGCCGACAACAACGACAGCAGCGCGAGCGCGGCCACCAAGTCCACCTTCTATGTCGACGCCGACGGCGACAGCTACGGCAGCAGCGCCACCGCCGCCTTCTGCGACCTGCCCGCGAGCGGCTACGCCACGGTCTCGGGCGACTGCGACGACAGCAGCAGCACCATCA
>JBEIQK010000115.1:0-12307 GCA_040376505.1 Alphaproteobacteria bacterium
CGAAGAGCAGGGAGTTGGGCACCGCGCCGACCGTGCCGTCGATGTCGACGGTGGACTCGACCGGGCCGACCTCCTTGAGAGTGCCGACGTAGAGGGCGAGGGTGGCGTGGGTGTCGGAGAAGCCCTCCTCCCACTCGCTGCGCTTGGGGGCAAAGACCTTGGTGCCCGCCGAGAGCGAGGTGGCCATGGTGGGGAATTCCACCGGCAGGGTGCCCGGCTCCGGGGCCTTGGAAGGCGCGGCGGCGGCCTCCTCGGCCTCGGCGGCGGGCTCGGCGGCGGGGGCCTCTTCGGGGGTCTCGCCGCCGCCGGCGCAGGCGAAGATCGAGAGGATGACCGCGGAGACAACGGAGAGTCGGGCGAGCTTCATGGGACCCCAGGGGGAGGTGGGTGTGGCCGCGGAGGCTAACCTGGGCCCGCCGCGCGCTGCCGGGGCGGGCCCGGGATAGGCCGCTGGCCGCAACCCGACGAGGTGTCTCGTGGATCTGTTCGGTCTGTTGCCCATCTTCGGCGGGCGATACCGCGGTCAGGGCCTGGATGAGGCCTCCGCCCCCTACCTCGCGGCCCTGGAGCTCCGGCCGATCCTCGGCGGACGGCTGTGGCTGGCCGAGCTGGTCGCGGTGCGCGAGGTCGTGGGCGGCACCACCGAAGAGGTGGTGATCTTCAGCCCAGATGACCGGGGGCAGGTGGTGGCGAGCTGGTCGCGATCGGAGCA
The DNA here is from genome assembly GCA_040376505.1 of Alphaproteobacteria bacterium. GTDB lineage: Bacteria > Myxococcota_A > UBA796 > UBA796 > UBA2385 > JBEIQK01. The sequence goes on from JBEIQK010000115.1 coordinate 713, forward strand.
CCCGAGCCTGCGGGCCCTACCCTGCCGCGCGGTGGAGATGAACCCGGAGGGCGGCATGGACTTCGTCTTCGCCGCCCCCAACGACCCGCAGACCGAGCTGCGGCTGGGGCTCATCCCGGGGGGGCGGCTCCATTGGGGTTGCCGCCTGGCGCGCCCGGAGGGGCCGGCGTGGGGGCGCCAGCTCCACCTGGACCGGGAGCCCCTGGAGGGGCCGTAGGGGCGCCGGGGGGCGGCGGGGCACCCGGAGGGGCGCCAGGGGGCGGCGTTCCCGGCGGGGCCTCGGTGGGGGCGGGCGGCACGCCGCTGGGGGGCGCCACCCCCGAGGTGGAGAGCGCCGTGGCGGCGGCCAGGGCCTCGTCGAAGCCGGGCTCCAGCAGGGCCAGGAAGAGCAGGACCTCCTTGCGGGCCTCGTGCAGGGCGTGGGCCTCGATGCCGGGCTCCTCGGCCCACAGGCCGCCGATGTTGAGGGGCTGGCGGCCCACCTCGCCGGTGCCGCGGGAGAGCACGGCGTACTGGCCGGGATCGTAGATGGTGCCCACCAGGGCGCGGAAGTCGCCGGGGTTGGCGACCGGATCGAGCCGGGCCCGCAGGAAGAAGAGGGCGTCGGCCACCAGGGCCTCTTGGCGGGGGGTAAGCGTGCGCAAGAAGCGCTGCTCGGCGTCGAGGATCGAACGGATGCCCTCCAGCCGCAAAGCGAGGAGCTCGCGCTCGCGCTGGCCGCCCGCCCGCAGCTCGCGCAGCTCGGTGGTGAGGGTGACCATCTCGGGGGCGTCGACCGGCACCCCGGCGGAGAGCGCGCGCCAGAGCTGATCGTAGACGCGCTGCTCGTCGGGGGCGTAGCGGCGCACCAGCTCTTCTTCGGCGGCGAGGATGCGATCGCGCCGGCCGGCGGCCTCGACCGACAAGGCCTGGAGCAGGCCCAACTGCTCGGGGCCCAGCTCCATGCGGCGCAGCCAGATGAGCACGCGGACCTTGGTGGTGGGGACGGTGTCTCCGGGCAGCAGGGGGCTGTCGTAGAGGAGCTGGTACAGGGGCGGCTCGGCGCCGCGATCGAGGGCGCTCACCGCGGCCTCGCTGGGCAGCGGCAGCGGGTCGACCTCACAGGCGAGGGCCAGCGAGAGCAGGAGGGCAGAGCAGCGGCGCCAAGCGGACATGGCCGACAGCCTACCTCATGCGAGGGCCGGGCCGGGCGCGCACGGCGCGGGTCGCAAGGGGTATGCTGCGCCCTGCGTGATGGCCCCTCCTCGACCCCTGCCTGAGAGCCTCCTCGCCGCCCTGGGCGCGGTGGGCCTCGCCGTGGGCCTGACCTGGCCGACGGTGCTCTCGCCGAACTCCGTGCTGCTGGGCCATCCCGGCAATGACACCTGGAACCACGCCTGGGGCTACTGGTGGGTGGCCGAGGAGCTCGCGGCGGGCCGCTGGCCGCTGCAAACCGCGCTGCTGGCCTTTCCGCGCGGCGGCGCGCTCTACTTCATCGACACGGTGCAGGCGGTGGCGGTGGCGCCGATCACCTGGGCGGTGGGTCCGGCGGCGGCCTTCAACCTCGTGATGGGGGTGGGCCTCGCGGTCTCGGCCTTTGGCGCCTACCTGTTGGGGCGCCGGGTGACCGGCGACGCGGGGGCGGCGGCGGTGGCGGCGGTGGTCTATGGGGCGTCGCCGCACCTGCTCGGTCAGGCCTACAATGGCATCAGCGAGACGGTCTGTGCAGGCTTCTTTCCCCTCACCCTCTGGGCGCTGCTGCGGGTGCTCGACCGTCCATCTTGGGGTCGAGGCCTCGCTTTGGGGCTGCTGGCCGGCGTCTGCGGGCTCACGAGCTGGTACTATGGCCTGATGACGGCCATCGCCGGGCTCACGCTGCTGGCCCACGCGGCCCTGCGCCAGGGGGCCTCGCTGGCCTGGAAGCAGAGCGTGGCGGCGTTGGTGGGCGCCCTGGTGCTGGCCGGCGCGATGGTGGCGCCCGGGCTCCTGGCCTTTCGCACGAGCCTCGACGCCGAGAACGCGCTCGTCAGCCGCGATCCTCAGTTTGTGTGGAGCAGCCTGCTCAACCACAACATCACCGACGCGGTGGCCTTCTTCGCCCCGGGCGACACGCTGCGGCCCGATCTGTTCGCGCTCTACGGCGAAGAGCTGGTGATCGTCATCTACCTGGGGTGGGCGGCGCTGCTCTCGGCGGGGCTGGCCCTCTGGCTAAGCCGCCGCCGCAGCGAGCATGGGCCCTGGGTCTGGGTGGGGGCGATCTTCGGGCTGCTCAGCCTGGGGCCCTATCTGTACGCGGGTGGGCGCTACCTGGAGTTGGGCGGGCAGCGCATTCCCCTGCCCTTCCTGCTGCTCTTTGAGGGGCTGCCGCTCTTCGATCGCATCTCGCACCCCTTTCGGCTGGTCACGGGGCTGATGCTGGCGCTTTCGCTGCTCTCGGCGGCGGGGGTGCGGCACCTCCTCCGTTCACGGCCGGCGCCGCAGCGGCTGGTATTGGGCCTCGCGGCGGCGGGCCTCGTGATGGGCGAAGTGACCCTGGCCAGCCCGGCGCGTACGCCAGTGCCCTCCTCGGTGGCGGCGATCCCGGCGATCTATTCGGAGCTGCGGGCGGACCCGGCGCCGGGGGCGGTGCTCGACCTCCCCTTGACGGTGCCCAACCTGGAGCGGGCGGTCTATGTCTGGTATCAGACCGTTCATGGGCGGCCGCTGCCCTGGGGATTGAACGATCCGATGCCCGAGCTGCTGCTCAAGAACCGGCTCACCACCACGCTGATCCGCTTGGAGGCGAGCCGCTCGTGGACCTTGCCGCCGCGGCTGCCGGAGCTGGATCTGGTGGTGGCCGGTCGAGCCCTCTCGCGACAGGGTTTTCGCTATGTGATTGTTCATGAACGGCTGTACCCGGAATTCAAGCGGCAGGCGGTGCGGGCGGTGCTCGACGGCGTGCTGGGGGCGCCGCGCCTCGTCGCCGAAGAGGGGCTGGCGGTCTACACCTTGCCGGATCTGTCCATCGGAGCGTCGCCATGAAGCGCGGGAGCTGGCGCCGGGCCCTGGTAGAGGGCGGTCTGGTGATGGTGCTCTTCGCCCTGCTTTCGGTGGCCTTTACCTGGCCGGTGGCGGCCCACCTCGACGAGGTGGTCCTGGGCGGCGGCGAGCTCGGCGGCTGGCTGTGGCGGCAGTGGTGGCACTTCCAGGAGGTCGACGCGCTGGGCCAGACCGACGTGGGGCTGTTCCAGCAGGTGCTCTCGCTGCTTGGGCTCGGGCGCTACCCCGAGACCGGCAACATCCTCGACGTGCTGCTGCTCTCCTACCCCCTCGACCGCTGGCTCGGCTTTCCGGCCCACCACAACGTAAAAGTGCTGCTGATCCTCTGGGGCAACGGGCTCTGTGGCTACGCGATGGCGCGGGCCTTCACCGACGCCCGGCTGGTCTCGCTGGCGGTGGGCGCCCTGGCGATGGCCAACCCGCTGGTCTTTCAAGACATCGACAAGACCGGTCTGCGGCAGGTGCTGCTCTGGTGGCTGCTGCTCTACCCGGCGCTGCTGGCCCGGGCCTGGCGCACGGCGCGGCCCCTGGACGGGGTCTGGGTGGGCGCCTGCTTTGTGGCCATCTCGGCCTTCTACTGGTTCTACGGTCTGTTCGCCGTGATGTTCTCGGTGATGGCGCTGGGCTGGTGGTGGTGGCAGGATCGGCCGCCGCGCGTGGTCTTGCAGCGCTGGATGGTGCCGGCGGCGGCGGTGGCGGTGGGCGGGGCGCTGATCTTTGTGTCGCCCTATCTGGGTAGCGGTCCAGAGGGAGGAGGCCAGGGGGGAGCCCCCAATCTGCCAGAGCTTAGCTTCTTTTTGCCCTTTCCCGACTACGACACAATCGCCACGGCCCCGTTGCGTCCGTCCAGCTACCGGGAAAATGTGCTCTCATCGATTCACCGAACGATCGAGTCGGGGTGACCGGCGGACTATCTGTGGAACCCGGGGCATGGGGTCCGCGCCTTTCCGCTGGCGGTCTTCCTCTTCGGCGTGCTGCCGGCGGTCTGGGTGAGCCGAGCGCGCTCCTGGTTTGTGTTCTGGCTGCTCTTCTACCTGGGCACGCTGGGGCCCTTCCTCAAGATCGGCGCCCTGCGCGACACCAGCGAGGTGCTGCGGGTCTTCGATGACTTTGTGGTGCGCCTGCCCTACGCGTGGCTCTTTCAGTGGGTGCCGGGCATGTCGCGTATGTTCGCCCCCTACCGTCTGGCCAGCATGGCGGTGGTTCTGGCGGGCGTGCTCGTGGCCATCACCCTCGACGAGCTGCCGCGGCTGAGGCGCGGGATCATCGGCGCGCTGCTGCTCATCGGCGTGGTGGCCCAGCCTTTCATCCGTTTTGATCGGGGGCCGGTGGCCGAAGGCAGCGGCGGGCCGAGCCTGCTGCGCACGCCGGTGCAGGTGAGCGCCTTTGTGCTGCCGGCCTGGTACAAGTCCCTCGATCCCGAAGGCTGGGAGGGCATCATCGAGCTGCCCCTCGACCAGCAGCAAGACCTCCTCTGTGCCTACCAGGCCTTCCACCAGCGCAAGGTCTACCGCTCCTGGGCCTCCTCTCCGGCCATCCCGCCGGTCCTGCGCTCCACCGGCGGCGGAGAGCCGGCGCGGCGTCTGAGATGGCTGGCCAAGGCCGAGCCGCGCAAAGACGCCCTGCTCGACCACCTGCGCCCCCTGTCCGAAGATCCGCTCGCCGCCGATCTGTCCACCCTCGAAGACGCCGACCTCGCCGAGGTGCTGGAGGCGGGCAACTACCGCTACCTCGTGGTGCACGAGCGGGGGTACTACCTGACCAGCCCCAAGGAGGGCGGGCCGCGCTACCGACAGGCGGTGCGTCTGTTGACGGAGCGCCTGGGCGTGGTGCCCGAGGAGCAGGTGGAGCAGGAGGCCTTCGACTGGCCGGGCAAGGATGTGCCGGCCGGCCCGGCCTGGGTGCCCTGGGCCAGCCAGGAGGTGCCACTGCCCACGCAGGACATGCCCTCTCGCTATTTCATGTCCGTCTTTGACCTGGAGGCCTGGCGTCAGGCCCAGCCTTCGCGGGCCACCCCGCCCTGAGCGGCGCTCCCCCACGCCGACCGTGCGCGAAGCGAGGAGAGCCCTGTTGAAACGCAGGGGGAGGCAGCCCCGACGAGGTGTGCTCCGGACGCTCGAAGGGACGACCGAAATCGGAAGGGCCGCCCGCCCCTGCACATGAAGGGTATCCGACAGACACCATCGCCGTACAGGTTCCCGCACAAAATTCCGCTCCGGTCGCGCCGCGCGCCGGAGACTCAGACGGGGGTCTGGTTGTCCGTCGCGGCGAGGACCTCTGCATACAGAAGGTAGAGGGCCGATGCGGCGGCGAAGCGCGTGACCCTGTCGCGGTCACCCGGCAGCAGGAGGGCACGGTGCACAGTCCCGCGCGGCCCCTTGACGGCAACATGAACAGTTCCGACCGGCTTTTCAGGGCTGCCGCCATCCGGTCCAGCGATGCCGGTGATGCCCACCCCATAGGTGGCCCCCGCCCGGGCGGCGATGCCCTCCGCCAGCTGGCGCGCCACCGCCTCGCTCACCGCGCCGTGCTCGGCGAGGAGCTCGGCGGACACGCTGCAGGTGCGGGTCTTGGCCTCGTTGGCGTAGACCACGGCCCCCTCCAACAGGTAGCGGCTGGCCCCCGGCACCGAGGCGACCCAAGCGGCGAGGCCACCCGCCGTGCAGCTCTCGGCCAGGGCCAGGGTGGCGCCCTGGGCGACGAGGAGCTGCCCGGTCACCTCGGCCAGATCGCCACAGTCGACGCCGAAGGCCCGCGGGCCGATGCGGCGGCGCACCTCGGCGATGGCCTGCTGGCGCACCGCTTCGGGGACGGCCTGCCGAAAGATGAGCTTGACCTGGTTCTCCGGCATCTTGGTGCGAAAGCCGATGTCGAGGCCCTCGACCTCCAGGCCCCGCAGCTTCATCTCCAGGTCGGACTCGGGAACCCCCATCACCCGGACGGTGTGCAGGGTGGGCGCCTCGATGACGTTGCGCTCCCGCAGGTCGGGCTCGATCCAGGTATCGAAGATCGGGTACAGCTCACGGGGCACGCCGGGGGCGAAGTACAGCGTGCAGCCCTCCAGATCGAGGGCGAAGGCCGGGGCGGTGCCCCAGCGGTTCTCCAGCACCCGGGCTCCGCGGGGCATCAGGGCCTGCTTGCGGTTGGCGGGGTTGAGGGTGCGGCCGCGCCGGGCGAACATCGCCTCGATCTGCGCGAGGGCGACCGGATCTTCGGCGAGGGGGCGGTCGAAGGCGATGGCGACGGCCTCGGCGGTGAGGTCGTCGCGGGTGGGGCCCAGGCCGCCGGTGCAAATGACGATCGGGCCAAGGGCGCGAGCCTGCTTGAGGATCTCCACGAGGTCGTCGAGTCGGTCGGGGGCGGAGATGACCCGCCGCACCGGCACACCCAGCGCCCACAGGCGGCTGGCCATCCAGTTGGAGTTGGTGTCGACGGTCTGGCCGGTCAGCAGCTCGTTGCCCTGGGCGAGCAGCACGGCTTCGAGGTCATGGCGAAACATGGGCGCTCCCTTGCTTGCGGAGCAGGGCTCTACCTCGTAAGCGGGCGGCATGGGAATCCTCATCGGACTCGACGTTGGCACCAAAACCCTGGGCGTGGCGCGCGCGCCCGTGGGCTTCACCATGGCCTTCCCGGCCTTCACCCTGGCGCGTGCCGGGGTGCGCCGCGACGTGGCGGCCTTGAAGGAGCGTCTGCGTGAGTACACCATCGACGGCGTCGTGGTGGGCCTCCCCTACGAGCTCGACGGCGCGGAGGGCCGCAGCGCCCGCCTCGCCCGGCAGATCGGCGAGGAGATTCGCCAGGCCTGGGGGGTGCCCGTCTACTACCAGGACGAGCGCTTCTCCACGGTCGAGGCGACCAGCCGCCTGCATGCAAAAGGCTTGAAGGTCGCCGCGCAGCGGTCCATCATAGACCAGGCCGCCGCGGCGGTGATCCTCCAGGACTGGCTGGAGTCGCGCGCGGCGCAGGAGACGCATCGATGATCCGCTTGTACCCGGCCCTCTGGGCCCTCCCTCTCGCGCTGTGTGCGGGCTGCACCGGCTCGGGCAAGGTCGCAGACTCCACCCAGACCACCGAGTCCGACGCCGACAGCGACGCCGACGCCGACAGCGACGCCGATTCAGACGCCGACAGTGACGCCGACAGCGACGCCGACGCAGACGCCGACACCTCGGTCTACCTGAACGAGCTGCAGGCCGCCGACAGCTCCAGCATGGAAGACTGGATCGAGCTGGTCAACGTCTCGGGCTCGGCGGTCGACCTCACCGGCTGGCAGCTCGGCGATGGCATCGACTCGGGCAAGACCCCCTGGACCTTCCCCGCTGGGATGAGCGTGCCGGCCAACGGCTACCTGCTCATCTACGCCGACGGCGGCGACACCGGCGACACCTCCACCGACTTCAAGCTCGACAAGGACGGCGACCAGGTCTGGCTGCTCAACCCGGATGGCGCCATCGTCGACACCACCGCGCTCTCCGGGCTGGCCCCCGATCAGACCTGGGCGCGCATCCCCGACGCGACGGGCTCCTGGACCATCTCCAACAGCCCAACCCCCTCGGCCACCAACGCCCCCTGAGCGGCCCGGCCGGCGCGCTCAGAAGTACCAGAGCGCGCCGATCGAAGCGGCCCGACCGATCCGCGGCCCGCTGTCGCTCTGGGCACCCAGGTAGGCGATGGCGCGGCCGTCGAGGTCGATGGCGAAGCGCTGGCCCAGGGCGATCTCCAGGCCGATGCCCGCGTGGGGCCCCTTGCGCTGCTCCATCGTGGCGGGGTCGTCCAGCGCGTTGGTGCCGGGGTCCATCACCGTGGTGGAGGTGTAGCCGAGGGTGGCGTAGGGGCTCAGGTGCGACCAGGAGAAGGCGAAGAGCTGGCCCGAGGCCTGCCAGGCGGTCGCCGTCTCGCTCTGCAAGGCCGAGAAGTCGCCGCGGTAGCGGGTCACGGCGCCCTCCAGGCCGAAGGCGGCCACCGGGCGCACCCGCAGCACGAGGCCGAGGCCCGGATCCGCGCCCTGCCCCTCTACTTCATGGGCGGTGCCCCCCTTCACGCCCACCGCGAGGCTCATGTCGCGGTCGAGGCCCTTGTTGGCCTGGCCGCTGCCGCCTTTGCGGTGCTCGCTCTGGGACTCGGCCTTCTTCGGGGTCTGCTGCACAAAGACGCCCTTCTTCCAATCCTTGGTGGGCTTGCGCGGCATCAGGTCGCCCTTGGCGCCCCCCTTCTTCGGGCCGTTGTTCTTGGGGCCGTTGGCCTTGGGGCGGTCGATGCCATGCGCGCCCTTGGGCTTGTTGCCGTGGCCGGCCTTTTGGATGCCCTTGACCTGGCCCTTGCCGCCGCCGCCATTGTTCACGCCCTCTTCGTCGGCCGCGGGCCGGGCGTGCTTGATCTGGGGGCCCTTCTTGGGCTTGTGGGCGTTGCGGGGGCCCGACTTCTTCGGGCGAGCGGCCTCGGTCTCTTCGGCGTCATCGGCGCGATCGGCCTTCTTCTTTGGCGCCTTCTTCACGCCAGAGACCGTCGACTTTGTGGCGCCAGCGCCTCCCTCTTCGGCAGCGACGGCGGTGAGGGGAGCAAACAAAGCCAGACCCAGAGCGAAACAAAGCGCCTTCATCGAGACCTCCCATGTTCACCGCGGGCTCTGTTCATTGCGCCCGAGGGTGATGTCTGGGAGACGCCGGCTTTTGGGCCCCATTCACCGCCGATGAAAAAAGCTCACTTTGAGGAGCCGGCCTCGAGGCGGTTGTGGCGCACCGAGCTCCAGAAGGAGACCCCGATGAAGGCCGCGCCGATGAGCCCGGTGATCACCTCAGGGATGTGCACGAAGGCCTGGCAGAACATGATCACCCCCAGCGCCGTGATGGCGTAGAAGGCGCCGTGCTCGAGGTAGCGGTACTCGGTGAGCGTGCCCTTCTCGACAAGCATGATGGTCAGGCTGCGCACGAACATGGCGCCAATGCCAAGCCCGACGGCGATGATCGCGAGGTTGGTGGTGAGGGCGAAGGCGCCGATGACGCCGTCGAAAGAGAAGGAGGCGTCGAGCACTTCGAGGTAGAGGAAGGAGGCGAGCCCGCTGCGCGCCACCACGCCCGTAGCGTCGGGCTTGTGCTCGGCGGCGTCGCCCATCAGGGCGCCCACGCCGTCGACCATGATGTAGGTGATGAGGCCAAAGATGCCGGAGACCAGGAACTCGACCTGCTCTTCGGCGGCCACCTGGGTGCTCACCCCGTAGATCAGGGCCAGCACGAGGCCGATTTGGACGGCCTCCACCCGACCGAGGCGGGCCAAGGGGCCCTCGATGGACTCGATCCAGTGCACCTCCTTTTCGTGGTCGAGGAAGTGCTTGAGGCCGACGAGGGCGAGGAAGGCGCCGCCGAAGGCGGAGACCGAGATGTGGGCCTCGGTGAGGATTCGGGCGTACTCGGCCGGAGCGGCCACGGCGAGCTTGACCGCCGCCCAGGGCGACAGCTCACCCACCACCGCCACGATCACCACGGGGAAGACCACCCGCATGCCGAAGACGGCGATCAGGATGCCCCAGGTGAGGAAGCGCTGGCGCCAGACCTCGTCCATGTCGGCCAGCACGGTGGCGTTGACCACGGCGTTGTCGAAGGAGAGGCTTACCTCCAGCACGCCCAGGATCGTGACGATGAACAGCGCCGAGGCCACGGCCTGGGCGCTCTGACCCGCCTCCCAGCCCACAAAGGCCGCGGCGAAGAGCCCCAGCACGGTGAAGAGGATGCTGCCACCAAAGTACTTCATCATGGTCCACTCCCGCCTGCGCCGGCCGCCCGGACGGCCCGGCCATGTATCGCGAGGGCGGCGGCCCGCCCGTGGGGCCATTCCGCCGCTCTTCAATCATTCGGATTTTCCGAATCCTTCTCTCAGCTTCTTGGCGGTGTCGAGGCCCAGGGTGAAGACGGTGGCTGAGCCCTGGGTGCGCACGAAGATGCGCTCCTGGCCGCGTTCATCACGGGTGCGCTGGCCGAATTCCACGCCGGTGGTGCGCCCGTCGAGGAAGCGCAGGTCGATGCGCCAGGCCGGCGGCTCCAGGCCCGCCTGCGCCGGCGTCGCGGGCGCCACCTCCAGCCCCTTCAGGCCGGCCAGGGTGTTGACCGTGAAGAAGATGAGGCGAATGTCCAGATCGATGTTGGGCGGCTGGAGCACACCCCAGAGGTTGTTGCTCAGATCCTGCTGGAGGATCACCGCCTCGCCGCCCTCCACGAGGGTGACGGTGTCGACATCCTTGCGGGCAAATGCGAGCAGGGTGCGATCGCGCAGGTCGTCGCGCCCGCGCAGCAGCTTGTCCATCTGGGCCTTGGAGACCCGGTAGACGCTGCCGCCGGTGCCCACCCGCACGAAGGCCGCCCCCTCGATCTCCCGGGCGCCCACCACGAGCTGGCGGGTGGTGCCGTCGGCGAGGGCCACCTCGATGCTGCCGCGCGGGCTGGCGAAGCCGCCGTCGAAGTCGGCCGCCAGCATGTCGCCGGCCCGCATGCGGCCCAGGGTGTCGACGATCGCGTTGAGGGCTGCCTGATCGAGGGCCCAGCCCGGATCGGGCTCCATCGCCCAGGTGCCCGGCGTCTCCTTGCCGTCCACCCCGGTCTCCGGGCTGCGCACCAGCACCACCGGCGTCTGCCCGGCGATCGCCACGGTGAGCCCGGTGGCGCCGTTGGGCTCGAAGTCCATCAGCACATGGTTGCGCCACTCGGCCGCCGTGCGGGCATAGCGAAAGCGCCCGCCGAGGCGGGCCCGGTAGATGGCGTCGTCGCCGGAGATGCGCACAAAGGAAGAGCCGCCGGGCCCATCGTTGCCGATGGTAAAGGAGACCACAGGCTGGTCGCCCTGCTCGAAGAGCTCGACCACAATGCCGTTGCCGGCGTCGAGGCCGTACTCTTCAAGGTTCTTCTGGTCGACGCGCACATCGACCGGCGCGGCCTTGCGGAAATTGTTGAGCAGGCTGCGCACCGCCACCTGATCGGCGTCGCCCTCGATCGGCGCGCTCAGCTTCCAGCGCCCCTCTCCGTCGAGGGCGCCCTTGATGCCTTCGCCGATGACGCGCTGCAGCACGATCTTCTCAATGGCGCTCGACAGCTCGATGCGGCTCACCGACTCACGCGGCACCGCGGCGATCGCCGGGAGCTGCTCGACGATCCGCTCGCCCGTGCCGCGATCGAGGAGGTTGAGGCCGAGGAGCAGCAGGGCCACAAAGGCCAGGAAGAGGGTCTTGGAGGTCGGTCTCATGGGGCCCCCGGGGTCGACGCGGCGGCGGCCGGGGCCGCCGGCGGGCGGCGCGACCACCAGCGCAGCAGGCCGAAGATCAGCAGCAGCAGCGATCCACCGAGGAGGTTGCCCAACTTGATGAGCCGCGCCCGCTCGGGCTCCACCGGCTCGATGGCCGGCAGGGAGATGTTCTTGCTGCGAATGGCGATCAGCGACTCGTCCTGCACCAGCCAGTCGGTGAGGTTGAGGATGGTGGCGATGTTGTTGGCCACAAAGTCGGCCGAGCCGGCCACCACGAGGCGGGTGGGGGCGCTCTCGCGCAGGCGGCCGGCCGCGTCTTCGACATCGCCGGTGGCGGCGGCGCCCTCG
>JBEIQK010000760.1:0-3162 GCA_040376505.1 Alphaproteobacteria bacterium
ACGAGCTCACCAGCTTCATGTCGAGCGGCCCCTGCGTCGTTCTGGTGCTCGAAGGCGACAACGCCGTCGCCCGCAACCGCGAGATCATGGGCGCCACCAACCCCGCCGCCGCCGCCCCCAACACCCTGCGCGCGCTCTACGCCGACAGCATCGGCGAGAACGCCGTCCACGGCTCGGACTCCGCCGAGAACGCCGCCACCGAGATCGCCTACTTCTTCGCCGCCACCCAGCTTCACTAGGCTCGGTGGGCCCAGGCCCACTCCCGGGGGCGCGGTCTGGGGTATCCTCCCCAGACCCGCCCCTGGAGGACCGATGGCCAACCGGCCGGCCCCTGCCAAGTCTGGAAGCGCTCCCCGTCAGATCCCCGAGAGCTACCACCTCTGCCTCTCGATCGGAAAGTCCCTCTGGGACGACCTCGTCGGATCGGCCCTCCCCGCCAAGATCAAAGACGGACAGTTTGATCTCGGCCGGCTGCTGCACCAGGGAGTGAAGCAGCTCCAGGTGAAGGAGAAGGTGGTCGCCCTCCTCGAAGACCGCCAGCCGCCCCCCGCCGTGATCGCCGCCAAAGACCGCGCCGCCAGCCTCTGGCGCAGCCGCCGCGGGCAGGTCTACTCGGTCATCGATCGCCTCGTGCACGTCGAGGGCGACTGGCGCGTGGAGATCGACAAGGAGGGCACCGAGTTCCACTACGCCGAGCAGAAGATCGGCGTCGACGCGCACGTGAAGGCCGTCGCCAAGGGCAAGGCCTACCTGCTCGACCGCAACATGGAGTTCCCCTTCACCCTCGAAAAGCGCGTCGGGGCCGCCTGCTACATGGGCGACATCCGCTACGACAAGAACCTGCGGGCCGTCGTGGGCGATGTGATGGACCCGGCGCTCGACTTCGGCGACCACTTCATCTTCCGCCTGATGAACGAGGCCGCCGCCTATGTCCTCGCCCAGCAGGTGCACCGCTTCAACCCGGTGCCGATGCTGCGCAAAGAGCAGCTCGACGAGATGGTCGGCCCCGCGGGCGGCCCGCTCAAGCTCAAGATGGCCGTCGACGATGTCGCGCTCGACGTCACCCCCGAGTACGTCACCTTGAAGGTGCGCTTCGGCTTCACCACCCTCCAGCTCCCCGGCTAGCCCCATGCTGTGGAGACCCGGCTTCCTCAAGAAGAAAGAGCCCAGCCCCAACCGCCTGCCCGAGGGCCAGAAGCTGGTCAAGGGCTGGCCCGTGCTGCACGAGGGCGAAGAGCCCATCTTCGACCCCAGCACCTGGCGCCTGCGCATCTGGGGCGAGGTGGAGCAGCCCGTGGAGCTCGACTGGGAGGCCTTCGGCGCCCTGCCGCGCCACGCCACCACCCAGGACTTTCACTGCGTGACCACCTGGAGCCGCTACGACAACCGCTGGGAAGGTGTCGCCATCGGCACCCTCCTCGGGCTCGCCCGGCCCCTGCCCAGCGCCCAGTTCGCGCTGCTGCACTGCTACGACGCCATCGGCTACACCACCAACCTGCCCTTTGGCGACCTCGCCCGCCCCGAGAACCTCGTCGCCACCCACCACGACGGGGCCCCCCTCAGCCGCAGCCACGGCGGCCCGGTGCGGATGGTGGTGCACCACCTCTTCGCCTGGAAGAGCGCCAAGTGGCTGTCTGGCATCCAGCTCCTCGCCGAGGATCAGCGCGGATACTGGGAGGAGCGCGGCTACCACAAGCGCGGCGACCCCTTCCTGGAGGAGCGCTACTCCTACCAGGAAGACGAGTAGGCCCTACTCTTCGGCCAGCAGCAGCTCGACCGGCTGGGGGCGCCAGGCGTCGGCGCCACCCACCCGCAGGCGGGCCACCCCGGAGATGGCCGCCTCGGGCACCGGGCCCCAGAAGCGGGAGTCCAAGGCGCCGTCGCGATCTTCGGCCAGCAGGTACCAGTGGCCCTCGGGCACCGTCACCACCCCCGGGGTCGACCACTGGGCCTTCAGATCCCGGCGCATCCGCGGCAGGAAGTGGTTCTCGCGGGCCGGCGGCTTGCTCCAGATGACCTCCTGGACCACCTTGTGCTCGCCCGCCTCGCCCATCTCCTGCTGGCGCATGCGCTTGCCGTTGATGCGCAGCGAGCCGTCTTCCCACTCCACCTTGTCGCCGGCCCCGCCACCGCCCGCCGCAGCACCGTCCGCGCCGGATCGAGGGGATCGGCCACCGTCACCACATCGGCCTTGCGCACCCGCATCGGCAAAATCCACACCCGATCGCCCGGCTGCAGGCTCCAGCTCATCTCTTCGTCGGTGACGGTGCGCATCGGCAGCAGGGCCCCGAGCGCCAGCGCCCCGATCAGGGCCGCCACCACCGCACTTTTCTTGCTCGCTGCCTGCGCCATGGGAGAGTCCTCGTGGGCGCGGCCACCTCGACCTGGCCGCCGCGCGCAGTACACTAATTCGGTCACGGCCGGGGCTGCGCTGGCCCCCGCGACCCCTCATCCCGCTCGGAACGCTTCATGCGCCTCGCTGCCATCCAGTACAAACCCCCCAAGGGGCGGGTCGCCCAGGCCCGTCAGGAGCTGGTCACCCTCGTCGAGGCCGCCGGCCAGGAGGGCGCCCAGATCATCGTGGCGCCGGAGATGGCCACCACCGGCTACGTCTGGAGCAGCCCCCAGGAGATCGCACCCCACACCGAGCCCGCCCGCGGCCCCACCCTGGAAGCCCTGGCCCCCCTGGCCCAGAAGTTCGGCGCCTGGATCGTCTGCGGCTTCGCCGAGCGTTTTGTTCACCCCCAGGGCCACCTGCCCCCCGAGCGGCGGCGCAACCTCGCCTCGCTCTACAATTCGGCGCTGGTGATCAACCCCGAAGGCGAGCTCGCCACCTGCTACCGCAAGGTGCTGCTCTACACCGCCGACACCACCTGGGCGAACGCCGGCACCCGCCGCCCCCTCTGTCCAACCAGCCTCGGCACGCTCACGCCGGCCATCTGTATGGACGTCAACGACGACGAGCTGACCCGCTTCCTCGTCGAGACCTCCCCCGACTTCCTGGCCTTCTGCACCAACTGGGTGGAGGAGGGCGAGGATGTGCACGCCTACTGGCGCAACCGCCTCGCGCCCTGGCGAGGGTGGACGATCGCCGCCAACACCTGGGGCACCGACCGCGGCACCCGCTTCTCGGGGCGCTCGGCCATCTTCGATCCCGATGGC
>JBEIQK010000308.1:0-7158 GCA_040376505.1 Alphaproteobacteria bacterium
ATCAACGCCCTGCCCGCGCGGCTTGGCGAGCTGGTGCGCCCGCCCTTGCTGCTGGAGCGGGCCGGGGTGCCCCTGGGGGTCGGCTTCGCCGTGGTCTTCGTCGAGCGGGTGATCGACTTCACCTCGATGCTCCTGATGATCGATCTGGTCGCCACCTTCGTGCCCGTGCCCAGCCACACGCTGGTCCTCGGCGGCCTCACCGTCGACTGGGTCGCCGCGGGGCGCACCCTGGCCCTCACCACCGCGCCCCTGCTCCTGGGCGCCGTGCTGACGCTGATCCTCGGCGGCGAGCGCCTCGTGGCGGCCCTGCAGGCCCGGCTCCTGCCCCGCCTGGGCCGCCTGCAGGGCGTCGGGGCCCGGGTGTTGGGGCTCTGCGCCCAGTTCGTCGCTGGGATGGCCACCCTGCGCGATCCCGCGCGGCTGCTGCGCGTCCTCGCCCTCACCGGCCTCACCTGGCTGCTCACCGCCCTGCTCTACCTGCTGGTGGCCCGCGCCTTTGGCCTCGGCGATCTGCTCGATCTGGGCGAGGCCTTCGGCCTGCTTGGCATGACGATGGCCGGGATGGCCGTGCCCAGCGCCCCCGGCATGGCCGGCACCTACGAGGCCGCCCTGCGCGCCGCCCTGGCCCTCTTTGGCCTCAGCGGGCCCGAGCCCCTCGTCCCCGGCGGCCCCAGCCGCGACGCCCTGGCGGTCGCCTACACGCTGGTCTACCACTGGGGCATCAACGGGGTGCAGGCCCTGTCAGCCCTCTTCTTCCTCGTCGTCGACCGCCCCGACCTCGCGCGCCTGGGCGAGCATCTCCGGCGTAGCCTCGGGGGCGGGCCCGTCGATTCGCCGCAGCCAGGCAGCGTGAACGGGTAGGCCGCGCTTGATGAACTTGGACTGGTAGTTGGTGATCACGTCGTCGTCGGCCGGCCAGGGGGTGCCGACCGTGGCCAGATCGGTCGCCCGGCCGATGAGCGCGAAGGGCAGGCCCTCTACGCAGCGCAGGGCCTGGTCGACATAGGGCAGGTGGTCGGTCTTGAGGCGCAGGGTGGCCCCCACCTTGAGCGCCCGGGCGGCCCAACCGAGGAAGTCCACCGAGAGCAGCCGCTTCTTCTGCTCGACGCCGCGCACCCAGGGGTCGGGGTGGTTGATGTGCAGCCCATCGAGCTCTCCGGGGAGGAAGAGGTCGTCGAGCCACCAGGCGTCGTAGCGGGTGATGCGCGCGTTGGGCAGGCCCGCCGCCCGGATCTTGCGGGCGCAAAGGATCACCCGCTTGTAGCGGATCTCGATGCCGAGCCAGCGCTGCTCGGGGTGTTTGGCCGCCATGCCCGACAGGTAGAAGCCGTTGCCCGAGCCGATCTCCACCTGCAAAGGGCCGGTGGAGCCGCCGAAGGCCTCGTCCCAGCGCCCCTTGTAGGTGGGGGCGTCGGTGGCGGTCAGCACCGGCGGGCCAAAGGAGAAGTGCTCCTTCAGGTAGGGGTTGAGGTCGGGGATGAAGACCTCATCGGGCTTTCGGTCGCGAAAGCGGTTGCGGCGACGCTGCTCAGCGTCCATCAGGACCTCGCGAAGATGGGGAGTTCTCCGTCCAGGAGGCGCCGTCGGCGTAGACCTCGCGCTTCCAGATCGGCACCCGCGCCTTGAGGCGCTCGATGCAGCGGCGGCTCGCCTCGTAGCCCTCCACCCGGTGGGGGGCCGAGACCGCGATGAGCACGCTGGGCTCGCTCACGGGCACGAGGCCCACCCGGTGAGCCATGGCCACCCGCACGCCCGGCAGCTCGGCCTGCACCTCCGCGCCGATCGCCGCCAGCTCGGCCTCGGCCATCGGGCCATAGGCCTCGTACTCCAGGCGCAGCACCCGCCGCTCCTCAAAGGTGTCGCGGGTGACCCCCTCGAAGAGCAGCACGCAGCCTGCGCCCGGGTGGAGCACCGCCGCGCGCAGGGCGCCATAGTCCAAGGGCCCGTCTTGCAGCACAAACATCAGCCACCCCCCAAGGGCGGCAGGAAGGCCACCTCGTCGCCGTCGCGCAGCGCCTGATCTCCGCGGGCGTAGGCGGCGTTGACCGCGTAGGCCACCGGCAGGCGCGCCAGAGGCCCATCCCCGAAGAGGCCGACGAAGAGCGACTGGGGCGTGGCCCCCGGCTCGATCGGGCAGCGAAGCTCCTCACAGCCGCGCAGCTCGCGGAGGGCGGCGAAGAGGCGCACGGTCACGATCATGGAACAAGCCCCAGCCCAGGCTTTTTTGTACGGGGAGGGCGGCCCCCCGATGGGCGCCCAGCGGGTATCATGTCGCCATGTGGATAGCCCTCCCGCTCTTCGCCCTGGTGGCCTGCGCGCCCGAGGCCCCCCTCGTGGCCGGGGTCCCCGCCGAGCCGCTCCTCGCCCCGGCTCCCGAAGAGCCCGCCCCCGAAGAGCCCGTCGCCGCCGAGCCCCCCGCAGCACCCACCGCCGCTGCGGCCGACGCCCCCTACCAGCGCGCCGCCCACGTCTACGTCGACGTGCCCTACCTCGGCGGCAAGCTCTACAGCGAGGTGCGCGACCTCGTCGCCGACCAGTTGGGAGACCAGCGCGGCAGCCGCGAGCTGCCCCAGCGCGGCGCCAAAGAGCTGAACTTCGTCCGCGGCGACCTGCGAACCGAAGACGACCGCATCTTTTTCCTGCGGATCCCCCTGCCAAACCCGATGCAGCGGGCCGACGCCCTGCAGATGTGCGGCTTTCCGCCGCAGGTCAAGCGCGCCATCGGCACCAGCCGCGAGTACCGGCTCAACCACGAGTGGGGCTTTCGGCGGGTGCGCATGGAGCGCCTCGGCCGCGACAACGACCTCGTGACCGAGATCGAGGCCTGGCGCTGGGTGCCAGGCGAGCACAACAACCGCCGATAGGCTCTGCCCACCCCATGGCGCACCCCCTGGCCATTCCCCGCGCCCTTCGCCCCTTCCTGGGGCTCGGGGCCGCGTTGGGAGTCGCCTGCCAGGACTTCGGCCTGCGCAGCGCCGACGAAGAGGTGCAGGCGCCCGACCGCGTAGAGGAGCGCTTCACCCAGCAGAGCAGCAGCCCCTTCGATCTGCTCGTGGTGGTGGCCAACAGCGGCTCGATGGAAGAAGAAGCCCTCACGCTCACCCGCGCCGCCCCGGCCCTGGCCGCCGCCCTGCAAGACAGCGGGCTCAGCTTTCAGGTGGGCGTGGTCCACGCCGACCTCGGCGCTGCCGACCTCGGCCTGCTCCAGGGCGAGCCCTGGGTGATGACCGCCCAAACCGAAGACCTCGCCGGCGCGCTGACCGCCGCCCTCGACCGCGGCAAAGAGGCCACCGGCGATGAAGGCGGGCTGGCCTCGGCCCTCTTCGCCCTCGACGAGCCCCTGCGCAGCGGCGACAACGCCGGCTTCCGGCGCCCGCAGGCCGGCTTGCACATCCTCGTCTACTCCGATGGCGACGACGCCTCTGACGCCTTCCTCGGCGACGACGCCGTCGCACTGCTGCAGTCCCACCTCGCCGCCGAGGCCGCCCAGAGCGGGCGCAGCGCCACCCTGCACGCCATCGTCGGCCCCGGCCCGGCCGGCTGCGCCACCGAGGAGGCCCACGCCACCCACGGCGCCCGCTACCTCGCCGCCGCCACCGCCACCGGCGGCGCCGCCTGGAGCATCTGCGAGGCCGGCCTCGCCGCCCGCTGGGCCGACCTCCTCCCCCTCCCCGAGGACCTTCCCACCATCTTCCCGCTCTCCGCCGTGCCCCTCGAAGGCCAGCTCAGCGTGACCGTGGACGAGGCGCCGACGCCCGAAGGCTGGAGCCTCGATCTCAACGCCCCGGCGCTGGTCTTCGACGAGGCCCCCGCCGCCGGCGCCCGCATCGCCGTGCGCTACGCGGTGGCCCCATGATCGCGCTGTGGCTCGGCGCCGCCCTGGCCCTGCCGCTCTACACCTTCAACGAGGACGACGGCGGGCTCGTCGCCAGCGGCGATCGCGACCAGTGGGAGTGGGGGGCCGTCCGCTCCGGCCCCGGCGACGGCGGCGACAGCGAAGCGGCCTGGGCCACCGTCCTCGACGGGCCCTACCGCCAGGACGGCGTCGACAGCCTGCGCCTGCCCGAGGGCCCCCTGCCCGCCATCCCGCTCACCCTGCGCCTGCGCCACTGGTACGCCATCGACGACAGCGGCGCCGACGAGGCCGCGGTGGAGCAGCTCATCGACGGGGCCTGGGTGCCCCTGCCCGCCGCCTACGCCCCCAACGCGGTCTTCTCGGGCCGCAGCGAGGGCTGGGTCACCGACTACTTCACGCTGCTCGGCCCGGTCGACCAGAGCGAGCTGCGCCTGCGCTTCGTCGCCGACGCCACCGTCGCCGAGGCCGGCTGGTACATCGACGAGCTGGAGATCGTCGAAGGCGACCCCGTGCCGCCCCACATCCTCTCCTGGACCGCCCCCACCCGCACCCAGGACGTGGAGGGGCCCTACCCGGTCGTGATCCGGGCCACCGACAACAAGGCGATCTCCCGGGTCTGGCTGAGCTACAGCGAGGACGGCGGGCCGACCTTCGAGGCCACCGCCAGCGAACAAGCCGATGGCAGCTACCTTGGAGAGCTGCCGGGCGCCGAACCCGGCTCCACCCTGCGCTACGAGGTGCGGGTGAGCGACGGCACCAACGAGGCCAGCAGCGCGCCCAGCACGCTCAGCGTCTTCCTGCCCGCCCCCGACAACCTCAGCTGCCCCGAAGGCCGCGACAGCGCCGCCGCCATCGCGCTCTCCTGGTCACCGCCCGAGACCGCCCACGCGATCGTCGACTACACCGTCGCCCGCAACGGCGAGGCCCTGGCCCACACCACCGAGACCGCCATCCTGCTGCCCACCGGCGAGGCCGGCGACCGCCTCAGCCTCAGCGCCCGCTTCTCTACGAGCCAGGGCCTCGTCTCGGGCGAGAGCGTAGACTGCGCCGTGCAGGTGAGCGCGCCGGCGGTGGTCTCCCTGGAGCCCGCCACCGGCTTCCCCGGCGAGACCGTCACCGTCGCCCTCATCGCCAAGGGCCTGCTGATGAGCGCCCAGGGCCTGCGCCTCTCGGGGGCCCCCTCGCTGCGCCTCCTCGAGGCCGAGATCGACACGGTCGACGAGGCCCGCCTGCGCCTCGCGATCGCCGCCGACGCCCCCGCCGGCACCGAGCGCGGCTGGCTCTGCAGCGCTCAGGCCTGCGCCAGCCTGGAGTTCACCCTCAAGGCCGCCAGCGACCGCCCCCGCCTGCTCACCGTCGAGCCCAGCAGCCTCAGCCAGGGTCAGCGAGCCGAGCTCCGCCTGCGCAGCAACACCCCCTGGGGCGACGGCCCCTTCCAGGTCGAGTTGGGCGAGGGCCTCGTCGTGGAGGCCCTCCGCGCCGAGGCCGACACCCTGGTGCTCGACGTGATGGCCCTCTCCGACGCGCCGATCGGCCTGCGGCCCCTCCGCGTAGACGACGGCGCCCGCCTGCGCGAAGGAGCGACCCTGCGGCTGCGCGACGCCGACCTCGCCACCACCCAAGGATGCCACACGGCCGCCGGATCGCCGACCCCCGCGATCGCCTGGCTCGCCCTGCTCGTCCTCCGACCCCGGCGTCGAAGGCCAGCTTCGTCCTGAACCGATTCCGCCCGGCGCCTTGCGCGGGGGCGACACTTCGGCTCTAGTGTCGCCCTGTCCTAAGGAAGCCATGGGCCCTCCCCCCTCCT
Source organism: Alphaproteobacteria bacterium (assembly GCA_040376505.1). GTDB lineage: Bacteria > Myxococcota_A > UBA796 > UBA796 > UBA2385 > JBEIQK01. The sequence goes on from JBEIQK010000308.1 coordinate 5,664, forward strand.
CCGGCGCCCGCCTCTGCTCGGTGTGCGGCTCCGAGCGCAGCGCCGCCGACCCCACCTGCCCCTGCGGCGCCCTGCGCCCGGTCGGCGGTTGGGTGCGATTGGGCACCTCCGCCGAAGAGGCAGCCCGCAGCCCCGAGGGCTGGATCCTGGGCGACGCCCTGTGGATCCTCGGCGCCCCCTTGAGCCCCGAGGGCCCGGTCCTGCGCTACCGGGCCACCTCGCCGCCCGACGCCGAGCGCCAACGCCCCGCGCAGACCGGCGTGGTGCTGATCCTCAGCGAGCCCGCCCTCTACAACACGATGGAGGCCCGCACCGCCGCCCTGGTCGCCGTCCGCCACCCCGCCGTCCGCCGGCCCCTCGACGTCGGCCGCTTTCGCGGGCGCCCCTACCGGGTGGACCCCCTCGGCGCCCCGCAGACCGCCACCACCCTGCTGCGCAGCAGCGGCCCCCTGCCCATCGCCGAGGTCCTGCGCATGGGCGTGCGCCTCGCCGATGGCCTCGTCGAGCTGCACAGCCGCGGCCTTGTCCACGGCCACCTCGCCCCCGACACCGTCGCCGTGGTGCAGGAGATGGACGGCCCCCACCTCGTGATGATCGAGATCCCCGCCGTCGACGCCGGGCCCTGGATGCCCCATGTCTCGCCCGAGACCTGCCAGGGCCAGCGCCCCGACCCCCGCTCCGATCTCTTCGGCCTGGGGCTGATCCTCCTCTGTCTGCTGCGCGGCTCTGCCCTGCCCGGCGACGGCGTGGTTTCCCCCTGGGCCGAGCCCCGACCCGGCCCCGCGCTCCCCCTTCCCTCGCTCCCCTCCCTCGACGAAGGCCTGCGCCAGCTCCTCCTCAGCCTGCTCGATCGCGACGCCAACCGCCGCCCCCGCTCTGCCGCCGAGGTCTGGCAGGCCTTGTCGGCCGCCCAGGCCGGCCGCCTCGAGGCGAACCCGCGGCCCCACGCCCCCGCCGCGCGCCCCGCCCGCCCCTCGCCCGCCGCCGCTGGCACCCCTTGGGTGGGCATCACGGCCATCGTCGCGCTGATCGGCGCCGCCTTGTGGTGGATGTCGGCTGGCCCCACGGGGGAGCCCGCCCCCGCCCAGGCCCTGCGCGCCCAGCCGCCCGCCCCCGTCGCCCCCGAAGACCCGGCCACCCCGGCCGTCGCCGAGGCCACCCCGCCGCCCCCGCCCGAAGCCCCCACCGGCGACGGCGCCGACTTCTCCGGCACCTGGACCGGCCTCGCGGGTGAGCGCACGGCCACCTTCGTGCTGATGCTCCTCGCCGACGGCACGGTCAGCGGCACCGTGGAGCTGGCCGGGGTGCCCCACCCCCTCTCCGGCCGCTACGCCCTCGACGCCCCCGACCGCGGTCGCATCGCGATCGTGGCCCTGCGCAGCGATCCTCCCACCTCGTTTACCGGCCACTTCGACGCCCGGTCGATGAGCGGCGGTCTGCTGCTCGACGGAAAGCCGGCGGGTGTCTGGTCGGCCGCCCGCTAGCGCGGCTTGCC
>JBEIQK010000774.1:0-3084 GCA_040376505.1 Alphaproteobacteria bacterium
AGCGCGCCGGCGCCGCCGCGCTCGCTGGAGCGCCCGCTGGCCGCCTGGCCGTTGGCGCCGCGTCGGGCGGTGGTGCTGGTGCTGCGCGAGGAGGCGCTGTTGCTGCGCGACTCGTTGGCGAGGTTGGACAGAACCGTGGCCACCTCTTCGGCCTTGGCGTGCTCCAGGTAGATGACGTGGATCTGCGCCCGGCTGGCCGGATCGACGTCGACGTCGATCTTGGCGATGAGGTCTTTCACCGCCTGCATGGCGGTGTCGTTGGCCACCACGATGAGGGAGTTGGTGCGCTCATCGGAGATGATGCGCTCGATGTACTTGCCCTCGGTGCCGACGTTGCTGGCGCTGGCCTCGCTGGGGGCGGTGTCGACCGACTCTTCGCGGGCGCGGCGACGGCGGCCAGCCTTGGTTTCGCTGGAGGTGCTGCTGCTCGACGCCTTGGTGGACTCGCCGCCGCCGTACAGATCCTGCACCAGCTTCTCGATCTCGGCCGCCGTGGCGTGCTGGATGGGGATGATCTCCATCTTCGCCTTGGGGGCCGCCACATCGAGCTGACTGATGATCTTGTAGACACGGCGGATGTTGGTGGCGACGTCGGTGATGATCATCGTATTGGTGGGCGCATAGGCGATGATTTTGGCGCCCTTGCCCGAGAGATCCTTCACCAGCGGCGAGATCTCCGACACGCTGACATTGTCGAGCTGGATGATCTGCGTGACGTAGTTCTCGGTGTAGGGGATGTTGGCCCCTTCGTACACGCGCAGCGGGGTGTTGGCCGCCGACGAGGTGGGGATGACCTTGGTGGCCTCGCCCACGGTGACGGTGGTGTAGCCCGACATCTCCAAGGCCGAGAGGAAGGCCTCGTAGGCCTCCGACACGCTCACCGGCTGATGACTGATGATCGTGACCTGACCCTTCAGCTCTTCGGTGAGGATGAAGTTGCGGCCTGTGATGTCGGCCATGTACTTGACCAGGTCGTTGAGCGACGTGTCCTGGAAGTCCATGTTGACCTTGGCGCCGCTCTTCAGCGTGGGCGGCTTCTGACGGCTCGGCTCCTCGCTGGTGGTGGCGCCCTCGTCCTCGGCGGGCTTGGACGGCGTGATGCGCGGCGGACGCTCGCGCGGCGGCGGCGCCTCTGCGCCATCTTCGGGGGCGGCCGAGGGCGGCAGGGGGGGGCCACCCGATCCGGGCACCGAGGGCGGCGTGGGGATCGGCTTCATGGTCTTCCCGCCACCCTCTTCAGCGGCCCAGGCGCCCGAGGAGCCGAGGAGGAGCAGGGCGGACAGGCTGGCGGGCAGCCAGCGACGGAGGCGGGGAGTCAGGGAGGACACGGTGCCGTACTCCGAGGAAACGGGGGGAGCCATCAGCGGATCTCGTACTCGAAGGTCTGGCGGTTGTTACGCCGCGTCACTTCGAAGGTGAAGTTCTTTTCGTTTTGGAGCGAATTGAAGGCCTCCATGGCCTGTCCCATGCTCCCCATCGCTTTACCGTTTACGGCGTGGACTACATCGCCGTTCTTGATGCCGAGCTGACTGAAGACCGACTTGCGGCGGATGCCCGACAGGCGGTAGCCGTCGATCGCGCCGCTGGCGTCTTTGTGGGGGACGGCCCGGATCTGCGAGTAGAGCTTCTCGGGGTTGGCCAGCATCTGATCGATGAGGGCCTGTTCGACCACGAAGTGCGTGTCGTCGACCTTCTGCACGCCTTCGGCATCGGCGGCGGCCACGCCATCGCCCTCGGCGGCGGCGCCGGGCACGCCCGGCTTCTCTTCATCCATCGAGATGTACTCGATGTTGCCGTCGCTGCGCCGGATGTACACCTTGCGCTGCTCGATGCGGACGATCTTGGCCTCGCCGATCAGGTCGTCTTCGATGCCGTAGCCGCGGGCGCTGCCCTTGGACTTCTTGTCTTCGGCGATGAGGGCGCTGGAGTACTCGGCGGGCTCGGCCACCACCGTGGCGAGCAGCACCACCTTGAGGTCGCTGCGCCGCTCGGCGCCGCTGATGTCGCTGCTGGGCTCTTCGGTGCCAGCGCCGACCTTGGAGGGGTCGAAGATGTTGCGCTGGACGATGATCGAGACATGATCGCGATTGGGGCGGCGGCCGGCTTCGGCGCTGCGACCGGGGCCGCGGGGGGCCTCGTCTTCGGGCTCCCCGGGCTCGGCCCCGGCGATGGCGTCGGTGGGGGGCTCTCCCTCGGCGGGCGGGGCGCCATCTTCGGGGAAGCCCGATTCGGCGGTCTTACCGGCCTTGTGCTTGCCCTTCTTGCGATCGCGACCCTTGGCGACCGGCTTGGACTCGGCCCCCCCTTCCTCACCACCCGCGCCGGCTTCGGGCTGGATGTCGAGGGCGGGGAGCTCGGCCTTCTCGGGCAGCTCGAGGTAGCTGGCGCCAACCCGGGCCACGCCCATGGAGGCGACCCAGGAGGTCAGCCCGACGCCCAGGAAGGCGCCGGCGAGGGTCCAGTGCTTGCGGGTGAGCTGGATGGCCATCAGGTCTCCCATGCCGGCCACGTGGGCGCCGTCGCCGTGGCGAGGCCCCCCGGGGGGGTGGAGGCAGGGTGGTGTGGGGGGCGCATCATGCGGATCACAGGGGGCGTAGGGGCGTGCCGCGCGAGGCGCTGCGGCGGAGCGCGTAGCGCCGTCGCCCGGCTTCTGCACGCTCGGTAGGACCACATGCAAGGAGCGTGCCACCCGCGGATCGCCTGGGAACGCGGTCTCCGCGGGCCGAAGCGGACAAGGTGACAGCGAGCACTGGGGCGCCTCCGGGGCGCGGGACAAAGTGTCAGGAGGCCGGCGGCGGCGGTGCGGGGGCCCTCCGGGCCCGGTGCGTGCGGCTCGACTCAGGCAGGCGCTTCCGCTATACTGGCGCCCGCTCCGGGCCGCATCCTCTGGTGCCCGGGCCTGCGGTCGGCTGGAAGAGCGCAGTCTCTGGCCGCGGGGATGACCCCCTGGCTCCGGCGTCGTGCGTGGAGGCTCAGTTGGCAACTCGAACATGGACCGTGCTGTTCACGGACCTCGCCAACTACACCGCCGCCATCGGTCGGGCCGATCGGGAGGCGGTGCGTCACCTCGTCGCGCTGCACGAA
>JBEIQK010001005.1:0-2062 GCA_040376505.1 Alphaproteobacteria bacterium
CTCGGCGCGCGCTCGTCGAAGCCGAGCGAACCCGTGCGGATTACCAATGACGCCTTCCAACACCGCGCGCCACCCCCCGCACCCTCTGCGCATGCCGTTCGGCAGGTGGAGTACGAGGGCGGCGCCGTCGCGCTCGTCTGCGAGCCCGCGTGAGCGGCGCCCTGGACAGACTGCGGGGCGTCGTCCACCCCGACATTCTCGAGCGAACCGAGCGCATCTCCAGGAGGCTCACGGAGTTGGGCGCCCCCACGCGCTCATCGGGGGTTTGGCGGTGGGCGTGCACGGACACCCGCGACTGACAAAGGATGTCGACTTCATCGTGGGCTTCCAAGCCTTTGAACCGTCCACACCCTTCCTTGTGTACCGGCCGGAGCTCGCGGAGGTCGCGCGTGTCGGATTCTCGGATTTGATGGCGATCCCGCCCGGATGTCCGTGGCTGGTGGAAGAAGTGTCGCTGGGCGAGGCTGTCCCCGTCATCTCGCTGCCGGGCCTGATCTTGATGAAGTTGATCGCGTTTCGGGGACAGGATCAAGCGGACGTCGAAGCGCTCCTTCGCAACGACGAGACCCGTCTCGCGGACGTGAGTGACTACCTGGCGGAGCGCGCACCTGACCTGCTGATCCGGCTCGGCCAGGTACTCTCCGTGGCGCACAGGTATTGAGCGCCGGCAATGAGGCACGGTGTTTTTGTGAGGTGCCCGGTGTCCTGACGCCCCACGGGGCCCGGCGATGGCTCCAAGCCTGTCGTCAAACTGTTTGGTAGCTTCCCGTCGGGACGCTCAGGCGCCGCGGAAGGGGAGGCGCGCTCCGTTGAGCGTGAGGCCTTCGGCCTGGAGGGAGAGGTTACGCCAGCGGGCGGAGCGCAGGCCGATGTCTTCTCGTACCCTTCCCTCCGATCTCCACGCCCAGCATGCGCAGCTCGTCGCGCAGATCGAAGAGCAGCTCCACAGCGCCGCCCTCACTGAGGCGCAGCGGGAGCAGGTCGAGGCCTGGCGGGGCCGGGTCGAGTCAGCGCTGCGCCGGTGGCAGGCGCCATTGCGGGTGCAGAGTTGGGAGCGGGGCGTATCGATGGAAGAACGGACGCCCGGGAGTGGGGGGAAGGGCAGGGTTGCCGTGCCAGAGTTGCACAGGGCGGCCTGACCGAAACGCACAGGTTGCCTACCGGGCAGCCGCGCCGCCCCCGATCATTTGCACCGGTGCAAATGATCCCGCCTTCGCGCTTGCGGCAAATTTTTGCCGCAGCGCAGCACAGGGGACCCACACCCTGGTTAGCAGGGCCCACCCCCCTGGAGGCAGTCATGGATCTGAAGACCGTCAACGCGCTCGTCACCGGCGGCGCCAGCGGCATGGGCCGCGAGTTCGTCCTCTCCCTCGCCCGCGACGGCGCCAACGTCGCCTTCTGCGACCTCGATCAGGCCAAGATCGACGCCGTGGTCGCCGAGGCCGCCAGCCTGCCCGGCAAGGTCGCCGGCTTCATCGCCAACGTGGCCGACGAAGCCAGCGTGATCGCCCTGGTCACCAACGCCCGCGAGGCGCTGGGCGGCTTGAACGTGCTGGTCAACAACGCCGGCATCTTCAAGGATGGCCTGCTGGTCAAGAAAGACAAGAACACCGGCGCTGTGTCGGGCATGACGCTCAAGAACTGGCAGGCCGTCATCGACGTCGACCTCACCGGGCCCTTCCTCTGCGCCCGCGAGTTCGCCAAGAGCTGCATCGAGACCAACACGCGCCCCGCCGTCATCGTCGGCATCAGCTCGATCAGCCGGGCCGGCAACATGGGCCAGAGCAACTACTCGGCGGCCAAGGCCGGCCTTGTGGCCGACACCAAGCTGTGGTCGGGCGAGCTGTCCCGCTACGGCATCCGCACCGGCGCCATCGCCCCGGGCTTCATCCGCACGCCGATCCGCGAGGGCATGCGCCCCGAGGTGCTCGAAGCGATGGTCAAGCCCATCCCGGTGGGCCGTGTGGGCGAGCCGGGCGAGATCTACCTGGGCCTCAAGTTCATCATCGAGTGCGACTTCTTCAACGGCAAGTGCCTCGACATCGACGGCGGCCAGATCCTC
>JBEIQK010000987.1:0-2115 GCA_040376505.1 Alphaproteobacteria bacterium
CGGCGTGGATGGTGGCCACGCAGTGGCCGTCCTCCATCATGTGGCCGACGTCGTCGCAGTGGGGCGTGCCGCGGATCGAGCCGTTGTAGCCCGTTGACAGGATGGTTCGATCGCGCACGATGACGGCGCCGACGTGCTTTCGGTCGCAGGTGGCCCGGCTCGACACCACCCGGGCGATGGTCATGAAGTAGGGGTCCCAATCGAGGCGCTGCGTCGGCATCCGGGCGGCCTATCGCGTCGACGGGGCAAGAGCCGGCCGCCCAGGTTACGCCGCCGCCATGAACTCGATGACCGGCTATGGACGCGGAGAGGCCACCAACGGCGACATCACCGTGGTGGTGGAGATGAAGAGCGTCAACAACCGCTACCGGGACGTGAACCTGCGGGTGCCGCGGGAATTCATGGTGCTGGACCCGCGGGTGATGAAGGAGGTGCAGGACCGCATCCAGCGCGGCCGGCTCGATGTCTTCGTCCGACGCACCGCCGCGGAGTCGGGGGCCACGGTCTCGGCCAACGCCGCCCTGGCCCAGCGCTACCAGCGCGCCATGGTCGATGTCGCCGAGCGCCTCGGCCGCCCCGCCGAGGAGGTCAGCCTCGCCCTGGTGCTGGCCCAGCCCGGCGTGCTCACCGTGGTCGACAGCGAGCCCGACGCCCTTGGCGAGTGGAGCATCCTGCAAACCGCCCTGGGCGCGGCGATGGACGATCTGCTGGCCATGCGGGCCACCGAGGGCGAGGCCTTGCGCCGCGACCTGCAAAAGCACTTCGACGAGGCCCAGCGCCTGTGGTCGGAGGTCCAGGCCCAGAGCGAGAGCGTGGCCGAGCGCCTGCGCGGCCGGCTCTTTGAGCGCCTGCACCGCAGCCTGGGCGACCAGATCGACCCCGGCCGCCTCGCCCAGGAGGCCGCCGTGTTGGCCGACAAGGCCGACATCTCCGAGGAACTGGCCCGCCTCGCCTCGCACTTCAAGCAGTTCTCCGACTGCCTGCGCAGCCCCGAGCCGGTCGGCCGCAAGCTCGACTTCCTGCTGCAGGAATTCAACCGCGAGATCAACACGATCGGCTCCAAGGCCTCGGAGCACCCGATCTCCTCGCGGGTGGTGGAGCTGAAGAGCGTGCTGGAGCGCCTCCGTGAGCAGGTTGCGAACGTAGAGTAGAGGGGGCCTCCTTGACTGGTCAAGGCTCCGGGCGCTAAGGTGCCAGCGGACTCCCCCGCTCTGCGAGACTTGCCATGAACCCCTCCCGGCTCAGCGCCCTGCCCATCGACATCGCCCCCGTGCCGGCGGTCGACGATCCGGAGAGCACCCGCGAGGACCCCACCGCCCAGGACATGCGGCGGATGCGGTCTTTCCTGGCCCTCGACGACGAAGACGCGCCCACCGTGGGCATCGACGACGACTACGCCGACGAGAAGACCGTGGTGCCCGAGTCGGTGGAGCTGGTGGCCATGCGCGAAGAGGTGGTGCGCCTGCGCAACACCCTGCAGCGCGTGGGCGCCGAGATGGAAGAGGGCATGCGAGAGATCGCCCGGGCCCACGACATGCGTCGCAAGGCCGAAGACGAGGCCGCCGCCCAGCGCCGCCGCGCCGATCTGGCCGAAGACCGTCAGCGCACCCTGGACGTGCAGGTGGCCATCCTCGGCGCCTTCGCCCGCGCCCCCTGGTACACCCGCCTCTTTGGCCGTCCGGCGATCCCCGATCTGCTTGGCTGAGGCAGGGGCCCTGGGTTCGTCCACGGGCTCGGCTCTGTTTGGAGCCTCCCCGAAGATACACCACGAACACACCGCCTACCCGCCGCCCAATGGGGGCTCATCTTGGGGCGGGCTGCCTCCCGGGCCCCGTCCAACCCGATGGGCACCGTTTCGCGGGTCTGCGGCGTGCGGGCCTTGTTTTCGTGGGGCTGCTGCGGCTCCGCGGTGGCACTCGGCGCGGGCATCGCCGGCCGCTCCCGGGCCCGCGAGCGCGGCCTCGACACCACCGGCTCTACCTTTGGCGCTGTGCTCGGCCTCCTCAACCTGCTGGGCCTGCTCGCCTGGCTTGTGATGGTGGTCGCCTTTGGCGGGTTGGCGGTGCTGTCCAGCTTCCACGAACCGGCGCGCTGACTCAGCCCAGGCGCGCCGTC
>JBEIQK010000017.1:0-23152 GCA_040376505.1 Alphaproteobacteria bacterium
GGCCCGCTCGGCCTCGCGGTCGGGGTAGCCCATCGACAGCCGGATGAGGAAACGGTCGAGCTGGCTGTCGGGCAGCGGGAAGGTGCCGTGAAAGTCGTGGGGGTTCTGGGTGGCCAGCACCAGAAAGGGCGTCGGCAGCGGGTGGCTGAGGCCGTCGACCGTCACGCGGCGCTCGTTCATCGCTTCAAGCAGCGCGGACTGCGTTTTCGGCGTGCCGCGGTTGATCTCATCGGCCAGCACGACGTTGGCGAAGAGGGGCCCCGGCCGAAAGCGAAAGCTCTGGCGGTCGGCCTCGAGCATCGGCACGCCGGTGATGTCGCCCGGCAGCAGGTCGCTGGTGAACTGCACGCGGTGAAAGCTGCCGCCGATCGCCTGGGCGAGGGCGGTGGCCAGGGTGGTCTTGCCCACGCCGGGCACATCTTCGAGCAGCAGGTGGCCCTCGGCGATGATCGCCACCAGGGCCAGCTCCACCACCTCGTCTTTGCCGCGCACCACCGCGGTGATGCGCTGGCGGGCGCGCACATAGAGGTTGTGGGCGCTCACGGCTGGACGTAGGTCCCCGTGACTTCCATCTCGTAGGTGCAGCCCACTGGCACGGCCTCGTCTTCGGAGTCGACGACGGTGATGGTCTCGGTGCCGACCCAGTCGTAGCCGTCTTCGATGTCGCAGCCGCCCACGTTGGTCTGGTAGGCCGCCGAGCCCTTGAGCTGCCAGCGCAGCAGTCCGCCCGCGCGATCCTCCAGCCAGACCGCGCTCTCGTAGTTGAGGCGGCAGCCGCTGCGAATGCCCGAGGCGAAGCTCTCCGGCTTGCCGTCGGGGCCCTCGATGCGCAGCTCGGTGGCCGAGCCATCGTTGTAGAGCATGTACCGGAAGGACTCCTGGTAGCCCTGGGTCGCCTCGGTGCAGTTGGTCTCGATGCCGGTGACCGTCACCTCCCACTGGTCGTCGGGGGGCGCTTCGGTGCCGTCGCTGCAGGCGACCAGCAGGCCCAGGGTGGCGAAGAGCAGGGCCGCAGGGGCGGCGCGGGAGACACCGGATGTCATGAGCTTCCTCCGGCCGCGGAGTATAGCCTTGGGCGCCCTGGACGGCCCCACAGCCGCTCTTTATATTCGCCGGCCTTCTTACCCCTCGCCTCCCGACGAACTGTCCCCGCCCGCGAAAGCTTGGCGCCGCGGGATCAGCCCGTCCAAAGGCGTCCCTCGTGGAGACTCCCATGGCTGATGAGACCACCCAGTCCGGCGCCGAGAGCGCCGCCGACAACAAGCTCTACGTCGCCCGCCAGGCCGATCTGGACGTGCTTTCCGAGCAGTGGACCGCCGCCCTTGGCGGTGAGGCGCGCGCGGTGCTGATCACGGGCGTGCTGGGATCGGGCAAGCGCGCCCTGGTGGGCGAGCTGTGCCGCGGCGCCGCTGGCAGCGTCGATGACCTCATCCTGTGGCGGGTCGCCTTCCACGAAGAAGAAGACGGTCTGCAGACCACCATCCGCATGTACGCCGCCCTGCTCAGCGCCCTGCACCGCGCCCCTGCCCTGCGGGCGCGGGTGGAGTCGGCCCTCAACGAGCAGCTCGCCAGCAAGTCCAAGCGGGTCCAGGGCTGGTACCAGGCCTTCATCGAGGCCTTGAAGAAGGGCGCCCCCAAGGCAGGCGAAGACCAGTTCCAGGTCATCCTGCCCCGCGACAACCCTTTGATCGGCCTCGTCGAGGTGGTGGCCGGCGTGGCCAGCCGCTTCCCGATCCTGGCCGAGCTGCAGGGCCTGCACCACGTCCACTCCCTCGCGGTGCACGCGGCCCTTGAGGGCCTGCTGGTCGAGGCCAAGGCCCGCCCCGGCACCCGCCTGCTGACCCTGCTCTCGATGGAGCCGGTGGACGAGGCGGCCAAGGCCTGGATGAGCCTGCCCCTGCTCGACATGCTCAACCGCCGCGACGCCGACCTCGCCAAGCTGGCGATTAGCCCCTGGGAGGGCGGCGATGTCGATCGCTACCTCGCCAGCCGCAGCCTCTCGGCCGACGGCGCCGCCCTGGCTCGCATCGCCGATGGCCGCCCCGGCTTCGTCGCCGAGCTGGTGGACTGGCTGGTGGCCGAAGATCGCCTGGGCGAAGACCTGAGCGAGCTGACGATGGCCGGCGTGGCCGACACCGCCCCCGACGCCGACGAGCTGGAAGACGACGAAGAGGAAGCGGAGCCCAAGGAGGGCGAGACCAAGCGCAAGAAGGCCACCGCCGCCGACGCCGAGCGGGTCGCCTACCTCGCCGCGCTGCTGGGGCTGTCCTTCCCGAGCGGCCTGCTCGCCGACATGGCCGGCTACGACCGCGACAGCGTCGACGATCTGCTCGACGCCACCGAAGACCTCTACAAAGAGCTGCAGTTCAGCCAGCCGCTCGGCACCTGGATCTACCAGTTCCACAAGGCCCTGCTCCGCGAGAGCGTGCTGGTGCGCCACACCTCCGATGAGGACCGCGCCATCGCCCAGCGGGTGGGCATGTTCATCGAGCGCTTCCTCGCCCCCCGCGGCTACGCCTACCTGATCAAGGCCATGCGCCTCTACGCCGAGAGCGGCGCGCCCAACCGGGCCGCCGTGCTGCGCAGCAACGCGCTGTCGAACGATCAGCCCCAGGTCTGGGCCATGGCCCAGGACATCAGCCGCTACTTCGACAAGATCGAGTGGCCCGACCCCCTCCGCCGCACCGTCTACATGCAGCTCCTGGAGCGCATGGTGCAGAACGGCGACGTCAACCAGACCGAGGGCCTCTACAACGAGGCGATGGGCTGGGCCACCGCCCGGACCGACCGGCCCTTCCAGGCCTGGCTGCTCTTCGCCGGCAGCCGCCTCGATCTGCGCCGCCAGGACGTCTACCGCAGCCGCGACCGCGCCAATGACGCCATCAAGCTCTACCGGGCGCTGGGCGACAAGGGCAAAGAGGCCGAGGTGCGCAGCCACCTCGCCATGGTCGAGCTGCAGGACGGCAACCCCAACGCCGCCCTCGATCAGGTGCGCCTGGGCGAAGAGCTGGCCCCGGTGCCGGGCATCCAGGCCCACGCCGAGTATGTGCGCGGCCTCGTGGCGCGGCGCGACAGCAAGGCGGCCACCCAGGCGATCGAGCACTTCCGCAAGGCCAACGAGGTGGCCGGCGGCGCCAACCTCGCCCCGCTGGCCCTGGAGAGCGGCCTCGCGCTCGGCGAGACCCTGCTCGCCAGCGGCCAGCCCTCCAAGGCGGCCGACGTGCTCACCCAGGTCTCGCGCATGGGGGCCCAACTGCGCAACCCGGTGCGCGAGCGGGCGGCGACGGCGCTGCTGGCCCAGGCCCAGGCGGCGCTGAAGAACTTCGAGGCGGCCATCCAGGCGGGCTCGCGGGTGCTCCAGCTCACCCGGGAGCTCAAGTTCACCCGCCTCGAGGCGGTGGACCTGTACAACCTCGCCTTCTTCAACCTGCAGGTGGGCCACGCCACCGAGGCGGTCAGCCTCTTCCGGCAGGCGCGCAAGGGGGCCGACGCCACCGACGCCAACTTCCAGAAGGAGCTGCTCTTCCACCTCGGCGTCGCCCTGGTGCAGATCGGCGAGCGCGGTGAGGCCGAGCGCGCGCTCAGCGCGGCCTTGAAGCCCAGCAACGACGCCAAGGACTGGCGCAAGGTGCTGGAGATCAACAAGACCCTCTCCGACCTCGCGGTGGCCCGCAACGATCGCAAGGCGGCGCGCGCGTTCCTGGAGACCGCGGTGAAGGCGGCCGAGGCCAGCGACCAGAAGGAGGAGCGCAAGGCCCTGGTGCGCAAGCTCAAGCAGATCGACGGCTGATCGGTTGGCGCGGGGGCGGGTCTCGGGGCCCGCTCCTGCTTCCGGCGCGGGCTCCACCATCGGAGCCGCGCCGGCTGTGCCGGCTCAGCGTTGGCTGTAGCGCAGCACCGCCTCGCGCAGCTCCACGTTGGCGATGGGCTTCATCAGGTGGGGCAGGCCGCTGGCGGTGACGATTCGGTCATTGTCGTGGTTTGTGCGCCCCCCCGACATCCACACGAAGCCGGCGAGCAGGTCGGGGCGCGAATCCCGCACGCGTTCGTACAGCGCGGTGCCGGAGCCGGTCGCTTTGAGGTTGACATCGCACAAGATGCAGTCGGGCTGCAGGCCCGACTCGATGAGCGCCCAAGCCTCGGCCACCGTGGAGCTGGTGGAGACGGCGTGCTGCCTGAGCACCATCGCCATCAGGCGGCAGATGGCCGCCTCGTCTTCGACGATGAGCACCGTGTACCGGGGTGGCGCGCTCATGAGCCCTCCCCAAGAATCAAGGCCACCTGCTTCTTGCCCGACCACAGCAGGCCATCCTGGGTGATCGGCGTGTCGGGGCTGGTGATGGGCTCATCCCAGAAGCGCGCCCCACCCTGCTGAATCAGGCGCCGGGCTGCGCTCATGCTTTGGCAGAGCTGCGTGTCGACCAGCGCCTTCGCCGCCGAGATGGGCAGGGGCAGGCGGTGGCGGGCGAAGCCCTGGCTGGCCGAGAGCGAGCGCAGCACGCGGGCCCGGTCGCCTTCGCTGAGCCCGCCGCGCTTGGCGAAGAGGGCCCCCGAGGCGAAGGCGGCGTCGTCGGCCGCCGCGGCGCCGCGGGCCAGGGCGGTGGCCTCCCAGGCGAGCCGGGCCTTGGCCTCGCGCAAGGCCTCGCCGCCCTGGGCGCACAGGGCCTCGATCTCGTCCGTCGGCAGGAAGGTGTAGAGCTTCAAGAAGCGCAGCACATCAGCGTCGGCGACGTTGATCCAGAACTGGTAGTAGTCGAAGTCGCCGACGTACTGTGGCGCCAGGAAGACCGCGCCCCCCTCGGTCTTGCCCATCTTCTTGCCGTCGGCAGTCTGAAGGAGGGGCACGGTGAAGGCGTGGGCGGAACCGCCTTCGGCGCGGCGGATGAGGTCTTGGCCGCCGAGGATGTTGAACCACTGGTCGTCGCCGCCCAACTGCAGGGTGCAGCCGTAGCGCTGGTGCAGCACCAGGAAGTCGTAGCTCTGCAGCAGGTGGTAGTTGAACTCGATGAAGCTCATCCCCTGGTTGCGCTCGAGGCGCTGGCGGGTGCCCTCGGCGGTGAGCATCCGGTTGACGCTGAAGTGCTGGCCGATGTCGCGCAGGAAGTCGATGTAGTGCAGCGCCAGCAGCCAGTCGCCGTTGTCGACCATGAAGCCGTTGGCGCCGCCGAGCTCCCGGTCGAGGGTGAGGAAGCGGGCGAGCTGCCCGCGCTGGCCCTCGAGGTTGTGGCGGATGCGCTCGGGCGTGAGGATCTCGCGGGTCTTGTCTTTGCCGGTGGGGTCGCCCACCATCGCGGTGCCGCCGCCCAAGACGACGATCGGCCGGTGGCCAAAGCGCTGGAGCCAGGCCATCGCCATCACCGGCAGCAGGTGGCCCACATGCAGGCTGTCGGCGGTGGGGTCGAAGCCGGCGTAGAAGGTCACCGGCCCCGCGTCCAGCGCGGCGGCGAGCGCGGCCTCATCGGTGGTCTGTTGCACAAAGCCGCGGGCCTTCAAGGTGGCCAGGGCGCCCGGGCTGTGGACGGCGGAGGACATAGGGGCTCCAAACAAGAACGCGCTGGAGACTATCCCGCCCGGCGCCGCCGCAGCGTGAGGAGCAGACCGAGCCCCGGCAGCAGCAGCGTGGACAGAGGGGCAAGGCCGGTGGGGGTGGCGCAGGCGCAGCCGCCGTAGAAGCCGCCGTCGTCGGCCAGGGCGTCGGGGCCGGCCTGGGTGGCGAGCGGGGTGGTGCAGGTGCCGGTGTTGCGCGGATCGTGGCGCAAGCTGGCCCAGGACAGGGCCTGGTCGGCCCGCCCCTGGGTGCCCCAGACGTAGACAAAGCCCTCCCGCGAGGAGACCGCCACGTCGAGGTACCCGTCGCCATCGACATCACCGACGGCCGGGCTGCCCAGCAGCCAGTTGCCGGTGAACTTGGGCCAGCCCGGCGCCTCGACGCCGTCGACGTCCCAGGCGTGCAGCACGCCGCCTGCCGAGCCGTAGATCACCTCGGGTCGCCCGTCGCCGCTGACATCGGCGATGGCCGGGCTCATCAGGAACTGGGCGTCTTCGATCTGGCGGGGCCAGGCCGGAAAGGCGAGGCCGTCGGCGCCGTTCCAGGCCATCACCGGGTTTTGGAAGTCGTACATCTTGGTGAGGGCGAGGCTGGCCAGATAGAGCGTGCTGACGCCGCCCATCACCAGGTCGGGCGTGCCGTCGCCGTCGAGATCCCCGAAGGCCGGCTGGCTCACGAACTGGGCCATCGCCGGCACGTTGAGCGCGTTGGTGTCGGGGCCGAAGTCCTCGCCGTAGTAGCCGATGTCGAGCGCCACGGCGTTCTCATGGTCTACCACGTCGGTGGTGCCCAGCATGATCGGGTTGCTGAGCTCGAGATCGCCGTTGCCGTCGAGATCGCACATCGAGACGCTGGCCGGGTGGCCCTCGCCGATCAGCGGCAGCAGCACGGCGGTGTTGATCAGGCCGAGATCCTGGGAGGGCCAGCCGGGCAGGTCGACGCCGGTGGTGGCGTCGATCAGGTAGGTCACGCTGTAGCGCCCGCCGGTGGCCGCCTCGTTGGTGCCGAAGGCGATGTCGAGATCGCCGTCGCCGTCGGCGTCGCCGATGGCGGGGCTGGTGATGGCCCGAAAGCCCTTGGTGCCGCAGAGGGTGGGGTGGCAGATCTCCAGGGGGTAGGGCCCCCAGGGCTCTCCCTGGGCGGTCCAGGCGTAGAGCCGGCTGTCCATGCCGAGGGCGATCACCTCCAGGCTGCCGTCGCCATCGAGGTCTTCGAGGACCGGTGAGCCGACAAAGCCCTGATCGTAGGTGTGGTCGGTGTCGAATTCCTCGGGGGCCCGGCCGATGGCACGCACGGGGAAGCCGTCGACCGGGCTGCCGTCGGCCTGCCAGGCGTAGACCCCTCCCTGCAGCGAGGCGGCCACCACCTCGGGGGCGCCGTCGCCGTCGAGATCGCCCACCGCCACGGTGGCGATGAAGTTCTCGCGGTTCTCGGGCAGCAGGCCCTGGGCGAAGGCGGCCTGCTCGGGGTGGGCGGTGGGGTGCAGGTCGGCCAGGACCGGCCAGCCCGGCAGGAGCTCGCCCTGGCCGTCCAGCGCCAGCACCTCGCCGCTGGCATTGGCGATGATCAGCTCATAGACGCCGTCATCATCGAGGTCGGCCAGGATGGGGCTCGACTCGCCGCTGCCCGAAAGCGTGTAGGGGAAGCGGGGCTTGAGGTCGGGATCGCGGTGGACGTAGAAGGTCTTGCGCAATTCGCCGCTGCGGCCCTCGGCGTCGGTGACGGTGACCTTGACGGTGGCGGCCGGGGCGTCGACGCGGGCGAGGCGCTCAACGATCGTCTCATTGGGGGTGGGCTCGGCCATCGGCGCGGTGGGGATCTGCGTGAGATCGAGGGTGGCCAGGGTGCCCTCGAAGGCGCCGCTACCGCTGCCGCTGCCCACCTCGCTCCAGTCGCTCGGATCGAAGCCCAGGCCCAACTCGACGGTGTAGGTGAAGCTGGCGCTGCGCTCGGCCGAGACGCGGCCAACGATGTCGAGGGTGGAGGTTTGGGCAGGGTCGTGAACCGAGAACCAGGCGGGACTGTCCACGCTGGTCCAGGGGGGGATCTCGCCCGCCGCCAGGGCTTCGACCGCCCGGCTCAGGTTGACGCGGCCGTAGCCGGTGTAGGGGTCCCAGCCCTCGTGGCTCGGGTAGGGGCTCACCGCGTCGAGGTCGGCCGCGGAGAAGGCGATGTCATCGGTGTGACGGGTGAGGAGCTGGTAGACCTCGCCGGCGGAGAGCGCGATGTCGCGGTCGCGGGCGGCGGCGTGGAGCAGGCCGACCGCGCCGGTGAGGTTGGCCACCGCACCGGTGGCGCAGGCCGAGCTGGGCGCCACCATCACCACGCGGGGACCGTAATTGTTACAGTTCCAGGTGGTCATATAGGTGTGATTGGGCCCGTATTCGTCGCCGGTCTCGCTCTTGATCGAGTGAACATAGAGGATGTTGTCGAGCACGGCCGGAAAGTTGTGGTGGTAGGCGTTCTCGTCGCCGGTGGCCCCGATGATCGTGACGCCCATGTCGAAGGCGTAGGCGGCGGCCGCCGTGGTCAGCCCGGGGTTGGACAAGGCGCCCACCGCCTGAGAGACGGCGACGGCGCCCATGTCGACGGCGTAGGCGATGCCCTCGGCCGAGCGGTTGCCGTCGGTGACGAAGGTGTCGCCGATGCGCACGGGCAGGATGGCGCAGTTGGGGCAGACGCCGATGTCGCCGTGGCTGTCGTTGCCCTCGGCGGCGGCCTCTTCGGCCACGCCGGTGCCGTGGGTGCCGAAGCCGTCGTAGTACTCGTGGAAGGGGTCGTTGTCGCGGCCGAAGAAGTCCCAGCCGGCGATGTCGTCGACAAAGCCGTTGCCATCGTCATCCACACCATCGGCGAAGGTGTAGATGAGGTCGGAGGGGTCGAGCATGTCGTCGGCCACGTCGCGGCCGGCGGCGGGGCTCACCCGGGCGTCGTCACGCCAGTCGGTGATGTTGAAGAGGCCATCGCCATTGTAGTCGTGGCTGCCGCGATCGAGGCCGTCGGTGCCCTGGGGGAAGGGCAGCTCGGGGGCGTGCAGGTAGAGCTTGTTGACAATGCTGCCCTCGCGCCAGTCGATGCCGGAGTCGGCGATGGCGACGAGCACATCGAAGCGGCCGGTGCTGATGCGCCAGGCCCGGTCGGCCCACATGCCGCTGCCCAACTCGGCCTCGGCCGGGCGGATCGCCCCGCGGGCGCCGGCCGGGATGTAGCTGATCAGGTTCCACTCACCGTCGAGATCGCTGGGGCACAGATCGTCGCGATCGGGCTCCCCACACTGCGGGTAGGTGGGGATGGGCACCTCGGCCTGGGCGAGGAGGGGCAGCAGGAGCAGGAGGAAGGCAGAAGTGCGGCGCATGGCCGCACAGTAGCCAGGAGCCTCGCCCGGCGCATGGGCGGCCGGGGCCTTTTGACAGGGGGGCAGCCCCCAGCAGGCAAGGCCGGGCGCGGGCCGCAACGCCGGATCCGGCCACGCAGCGCCGGACGGATGGACAGACCCAGCCCGGACCCGCCCTCATCAACCTTGGGTGCGGGCGGCGATCAGGCGCCAGCCTGGGTCACCACGCTGGCGATGGTCAGGAAGTGCAGGGCGCAGGCGGCGATCACGAAGATGTGAAAGACCTCGTGGTAGCCAAAGACCGTGGGGAGCGGGTCGGGGCGCCGCAGGGCGTAGACCAGGGCCCCCAGGCTGTAGAGCAGCCCGCCCGCCACCAGAGTTGCCATGCCGAAAGGCCCGACGCCAGCGTACATCTCATCGAAGTAGACCGCCGCGATCCAGCCGGCCGCCAGGTAGGTGGCGGCGGCGAAGGGCTTGGGCGCGCGCGGCCAGAGGATCGCCCGGGAGATGCCCAGCGCTGCGGCGGCCCAACTGTAGGTGAGGAAGCGCCGCCCGGCCTCGGGCTCCATCGCCAGCAGGCCGATGGGGGTGCCGGTGCCCGCGATGAAGAGGAAGATGGCCGAGTGATCGACGCGGCGCATCAGCAGGTGGGCCTTCTCCGACCAGGTCACCCGGTGGTAGAGCGCGCTGATGCCGAAGAGGCCGAGCAGGGTGACCACATAGATGGCGGTGGCCACGGTCGGCCGGCCCGCCGCGGCGACGGTGAGCAGGCCGGCGCCCACGGCGGCGCTGAAGAAGAAGGCGATCTGGTGCGAGACGCCCCGCAGGCGGGGGCGCTCCTTGCGGGCGGTGTCCATCGGGGCTCCCGGGGAGGTTGGCCCTACTTCGCCCGTCGGCCTGCCCGGCTCCGTCACCGCTGGGTCATCGTTCGGCCACCGGTTGGCACGGGGCCCAATGCAAAACGCCGCCGATGGCAAACCATCGACGGCGTCTTGAAGAGTGGTGGGTGATGCAAGGATTGAACTTGCGACTTCCACCGTGTGAAGGTGGCACTCTCCCGCTGAGTTAATCACCCGGGATGCTCACAGGCGCAGCGCGCTCGGAACGTCGACCTTTTATAGGGCTGCCCCGGGGGCGTCAAGGGGAAATTTTCCCGCCCGGAGGGATTTCGGATACAGGGTCGTCGGAGCTTTCGATGAGCGCGCCCAACTACCACCTGGATCGCATCTCCGTCGACCTGATCGAGCGCCTGGAGGGGGCGCGCCGCACCTGGGCCCACCAGCCCGAGCTGGCGCCGGCGGGGCTCCGTCGAGCGGCCGAGGAGATGGTCGACCGCGTGGTGGCCGAGCACGACGAGATCTTCGGCGCGGGCAACCAGAGCAAGGTGCTGCGCCAGGAGCTGCTCGACACCTTCCTGCCTCGCTATGTTCACCTCGCCCTGGCCCAGAACGCCGTGGAGATGCGGGGCTTCGGCCCCTGGCCGGGGCGCGAGCTGCTGAGCCGCATCGTCTTTACGATGTTGGGCCTCTTCTTCGCCACGATCTTCGATCTGGCCACCCACCACCCGCTGGGCATCGCCTTCTTCAGCCTTGCGCTGCTGGCCCCCTTCTCGCCCGAGCTGCACGCCCTGGCCCACCGTCGCCGCTACGCCACCCGCCTTCAAGAGGTGGTCGACGACATGGCCCACATTCAGGCGCAGGCCGAGCGGTATACGCTGGCAGAGGTCAGCACCGCGCCCCCGAAGCCGCGCGCGGCGCCGGCCAAGGAGCTTCAACCATGACCGACGCCAAGGTTCGCCTCCCCTCAGTCGGGCTCTCGCTGGGCTTTCCCGTCGTGCTCTCGGGGCTCGTCGGCGCGGCCCTGCTGATCGCCTTCCTCGTACTCGGCACCTATGTGGGCCCCAATGAGGTGGCGGTGCGCCAAGTCTACATGGGGCCGGGCAAGGGCATCCAGAGCGAGCTGGTGGGCCCGGGCCTGCGCTTCTTGATGCCCGGCTACGAGCGCCTGCACGTCTTTCCGCGCGACATCCAGATCCTCGAGTTCAACGACTCGGTGATCACCGCCTCGCAGTCGGCGAGGGTGGAGCCCTCGATCCGCATTCAGACCTCCGAGGGCTACCAGGTCACCGTGGATGTGGCGATCGCCTACCGCGTGGCCGATGCCTACAAGCTCATCAACGAGGTGGGCCCGGGCCTCTTGTACCAGACCAGCCTGATGGTGCCCCGGTCTGACAAGGTGCTGCGCCAGAAGCTGGGCGAGCTCAACGCCGAGGACTTCTACGATGGCCACAAGCGCCGCAAGAAGGCCGACGAGGCCCGCGTGCTCTTGAAGGAAGAGGTGGAGGGGGCCGGCCTCGCCATCTGGGCCGTGATGGTGCGCCACTACACCTACGATCAGCGCTACCAGGAGGCGATCGAGCAGCGCAAGATTCAAGACCAGATGGTCTTCAAGAACCGCGCCGAGGCCATCGCCGCCAGCCGCGAGGCCGAGAAGAACCGCGTCCTCGCGGAGGGGCAGGCCACCGTCGAGGTCGAGCGCGAGCGCGGCCGCGGCGAGGTCACCCGCATCGAGGCCGACGCCGACCTCTACTACCGCCAGAAGGTGGCGGAGGGCGATCTCCTCGTCGCCCTGGCCGACGCCGAGGGCACCCGCCTCGAGAACAACGCCCTGCAGGCCGGCGGCGCCTCCAACATGGTCGGCCTGAAGATGGCCGAGGTGATGCGCGGCGCGCAGATCATCGTGGTGCCCACCGACGGGGCCGGCGCCACCAACCCCCTCGACCTTCAGTCCCTCATTCGGGGGTGGTGACATGACCCGCGCAGCCCTGCTCTCTCTGTCGCTGATCGGCTGTCTTCCCTACTCCACCGGCTCCACCGAGGTCGGCGTTCGCATCGCCAAGCTCGGCATCTTCGAGTCCCGCGGGGTGGTGCCCGATCCCTACCCGCCCGGCACCACCACCTTCTTCTTGCCGGTGATCAACGACTGGATCGTGTACGATCTGGCCCTGCAGAACATGGCGATGACCCGGGCCGGCGCTCCGGTGGGCGACCGCGAAGGCGACGACTCGCTGCACTTCAAGACCGTCGACGGCAACGACATCAACGTCGAGATCACCGTGGTCTGGAGCGTCATCCCCGAGAAGGTTGGCTACCTCGCCCAGTTTGTCGGCAGCGACACGGCGATGGTCGGCGATCGCCTCGTGCGGCCGGTCTCCCGCACCGTCGTGCGCGATGTCTTGAACGAGCTGGCCTCCGAAGAGTTCTACGACGCCGGCCGCCGCTTTGAGAAGGCCGAAGAGGCCACCACCGTGCTCAACCACTACCTCAACAACGAGGGCGTGCGCATCAACGAGGTGCTGCTGGGCGAGCACAAGTTCAACACCGCCTACGAGGGCGTCATTCGCGACAAGAAGGTGGCCGAGCAGGACGCCGCCCGACTGGAGTCCGAGACCGAGGCCGCGCGTGAACAGATGCGCCGCGAGCTGGAGGTCGCCAAGGGCGAGGTCAACCAGACCATCGAGAAGGCGATGGGCGAGGCGGCCAAAAAGAAGATCTCCGCCGACGCCCTCTACTTCCAGCGCCAGCGCCAGGCCGAAGCCATCCTCTCCGAGCGGAAGGCCCGCGCCCAGGGCATCTCCGAGCAGGCCAAGGCCCTGTCGGGCTCCGGCGGCCAGGCCATGGTCAAGCTCAAGACCGCCGAGGCCCTCGCCGGCAAGCCGATCGTCTTCGTCCCCACCTCGGGCATGGACCTGCGCACCACCGACATGAACGCGCTGCTCCAGTCCTATGGCGTGGTCACCGCCACCCAGAAGAAGTCCGAGTAGCCGGCCGGTGCGGGCGCTCCTCGCCGGGCTTGGGCTGGTGGGGCTCTGTCTGTACCACGCCCACCTCGCGCTGAACCGGCCCGCCGGCTGGGCCCGCTGCTTGGAGGCCCCCGCCGCGCACGCCGGGAAGCGGCTGGTGATGCCGCTGTACACGGTGGAGGCGGTCGCCGGCCCGCGGTCGGTGGTGATCGGCAAGGTGGTCACCGGCATCCCGGTGTACCTGCCCGCCCCGCTGTCGCTCGCCCCCGGCGACACGATCAGCGTGGCCGGCACCTTCGACCCAACGGGCCCGCGGGTGGTGGTGACCGAGGTGGAGCTGCACCCCTACCGCACCGTCAAGGAGGCGCTGGGCGTGGTGGGCCTGCTCATCGGCCTTCTCCTGCTGCCCGCCGGCTTTGTCTGGGGCGGCGGCCACCTCGTCGAGCGCGACCTTGGCTGATCTGATCACCCACGCCGCCCTGGCGGTGCTGGTGAAGGCGCGCCGGGGCTCCACCCACACGCCTGCCTTCCTCGCGGGCACCCTGCTGCCCGATCTGCTCGGCCGGGTGCCCGGTCTCACGGTGCTCTTCCTGCGCGGGCGCGGGCTGCCCCTGCCCGACGCCCTGGCCTACCTGTGGGAGCCCTTCCATCTCCCCCTCGGGATGGCGCTGGTGGCCTACCTCCTCTCCCGCATGGCCCCACCCGAACTCCGCGCCGGGGTGGGCCGCAACCTGCTCGGCGGGGGCGCCCTGCACCTCGCCGTCGACCTGCTCCAGCGCCACCTCGGCACCGGCTACATGATCTTCTTTCCCTTCTCCACCGTTCAGGTGGAGCTGGGCTGGCTGGGGAGCGAGGACACCGTCTTCCTCGCTCCCCCCTTGGCCCTCGCGGCGGCCCTCGCGGCCTGGCGCCGCTGGGGCCCGCCTAGAAGGGGATCTCCTCCTCCGGCACCGGGGTGAGCTTGCGGTAGGTGACCGCCGGCGCCCCCTCGCCCTCGGCCCCCCGCTCCGCCCGCGGGCCGGTGCTGACGAGGTGGAGCCGATCGCCTTGGATGACGGTGCTGGTGCGCTTCTGCTCGTGGGAGTCGGTCCACTGCTCGTAGCGAAGGCTGCCCTCGACCCCGATCAGGCTGCCCTTGTGCACATACTTGGCCACCACCTCGGCCTGCTGCTCCCAGAAGCGAACGGTGTGCCAGTCGGCCACCTGCCCCCAGCCCTCTTCTTGCTTGATGGCGCGCTGCGTGGCGATGCGCAGCTCGACGACGATGCGGCCGCTTTGGGTGCGCCGCGGTTCGGGTTCGTGGCCCACATGGCCAAGGATGAAGACCTGGTTGATGCCGCGCATGTTCCCTCCGGGTTGGCGGTCGGCAGGGCCCTTTGCAAGGGCGATGCCAGGGAATCCACCTGAAATTCCAGCAGGGGGGCAGGTGTCAGCCCGACAGTGGTCGACCAAGGTCTGACAGGCGCACCGCGGAGATCACGCTGCGGCCGAGGTTCTGGATGCCTCGCAGCCCGTCATGCATGGAGTCACCCCCCGGTCGGAGCGCCATCGTCACCGGCCGCTCGACCATTCGCAGCCCCGCCCGCGCGCCCGCCACCCGCACGTTGGCGTCGGCCACGCCGCCCAGATCGGTCGACACGAGGAGGCGCGCCGCCCGCGGCCCCACCGCCCACATCCCGCTGGTGACGTCGCCCAGGGGCAGGCCGGTGAGCCCTCGCACCACGAGGCCGAGCACCCCGCCGGCGAGGCGGCTGCGCAGGAGCCCCCCGCTGGGCGTGCCCGAACGGCTGGCGAAGACCCAGTCCACCCCATCGAGGGCCCCGAGCAGCTCCGGCAGGGCCTCGGGCGGGTGCTGGCCGTCGGCGTCGAGCTGGAGCACCGGGCTCGCCCCCCGCTGGGCGAGGGCGCGGTGCCCCTCCTGGACCGCCGCCGCATAGCCGCGCCCCTCGGCGTTGATCACGTCGGCGCCGGCATCCCAGGCGACCCGGGCCGTGGCGTCTGTGGAGTGGCTGTTGACCACCAGCACCCGCCCCTCGGGCAGGGCGAGGGCGACGCGCGCCAGGACGGCCCCCAGGCGGGGGGCCTCGTTGCGGGCGGGGATCAGGATCCAGGGCGGGGCGTGCATGGGCGGGCGCAGCCTACCGCACCGCGGCCCCTTGACGCCAAACCTCGGGTGGCTAGCTGATGGCACCGGCCGCAAACACAGGTGCTGCCGCCCTCATCGAGGATCCCGCTCTGCGTGCGAGGATCGAGGGCGCTTGCGCCTGCCTGGGGCGGCCGGGCCCGCCTCGGGCCCAACCCACTGTTCACCGGCACCCCGCCGGCTGGAGCACCCGTGTCTCAGATCCAACAGGTTCAGGTCGATCTTCGTCTCCCCGAGCGCATCAGCAGCCTGCTCCCGGTGGTCTGTCTCCGGCACGGCGCGCTGCTCCCTGGCGCCGTGGTCCCCCTCTCGATCGCCCGGCCCCGCTCGATGGCGGCGATCCAGTCGGCCCAGTCCAATCCCCAGTCCGACGGCCGCGGCTATGTCGTGGTGGTCTCCCAGCGCGAGCCCGTCGCCGATCCCACCCCCGAGGATCTGCTCCCCGTCGGTGTCCTCGCCCGGGTGATTGAAACTGGCCAGCCCGCCGGCCGCCCGCCCTTCGTCGTCGTTCAGGGCCTGCTGCGCGTCACCATCGAGGCCGTCGCCAGCACCGAGCCCTGCTTCACCGCCCGCTACGTCAAGGACGAGGCCGAGTGGCCGGCCGGCCCCAAGGCCGAGGGGCTGCTCCGGGCCCTGCGCGCCGCCCTGCGTCAGTCCGAAGACCTCCTCGGCGGCGCCGAGCGCGTGAACGGTCTGCTCTCTCTCCCCCTGCCGCCCCTGCGCTGGATTGATCTGGTCGCCGCCGGCCTCGACACCACCGCCGAGTGGCGCCGCGACCTGCTCCACACCGCCGATTCGCTGCTGCGCGCCGAGGCGGTGCTGCGCCAGCTCACCGTCGGCCGCGAGGTCCTCGAAGCCCAGAAGGCCGTCCAGCAGCGCATGGCCGCCGAGGCCCAGTCCCACCAGAAGGAGGCCGTGCTGCGTGGACAGTTGAAGGCCATCCAGGACGAGCTGGGCGAGGGCGACGACAGCGCCGGCGAGCTCAAGAAGCGCCTCGCCGCCCTCGAGCTCCCCGTGGAGGTGCGCAAGAGCGTCGATCGCGAGCTGGGCCGCCTCGCCCGCCTCCGCGAGGGCGCCCCCGAGCGCTCGGTCGCCGTCGACTGGCTGGAGTGGGTGGCCGAGCTGCCCTGGACGGTCACCAGCGGCAAGGCGGTCGACCTCGGCGCCGTCGAGGCCGCGCTCGACGCCAGTCACCAGGGCCTCGGCCCGGTCAAGCGCCAGGTCATCGAGCACCTCGCCGTGCGCCAGCTCGCCGGCAGCGGCCGGGCCGACGTTTTGCTCCTCGTCGGGCCCCCCGGGGTGGGCAAGACCAGCATCGGCGCCGCCATCGCCGAGGCCACCGGCCGCAAGCTCGTCCGCGTCGCCCTGGGCGGCGTGCGCGACGAGGCCGAGCTCCGCGGCCACCGCCGCACCTACATCGGCGCCCGCCCCGGCCGCCTGATCGAGGGCATCCGCCGGGCCGGGACCGCCGACCCCGTCGTGCTCCTCGATGAGATCGACAAGCTCGGCCGCGGCTGGCAGGGCGACCCCGGCGCGGCCCTCCTGGAGATCCTCGACCCCGAACAGAACCACGCATTCACCGATCACTACCTGGAGCTGCCCTTCGATCTGTCCAAGGTGCTCTTCATCGCCACCGCCAACGATCTGTCGCAGGTGCCCGACGCCCTGCGCGACCGCATGGAGATCCTCACCCTCGACGGCTACACCCGCGAGGAGAAGGTCCACATCGTCCGCCAGCACCTGCTGCCCAAGCTGGCGGGCAACGCCGGCGTCTCCGTCGACGACGTCGTCTTCACCGACGCCGCCCTGCGCGAGGCCATCGCCGGCTGGACCCGGGAGGCCGGCGTCCGCGGTCTGCAGCGCACCCTCGGCAAGGTCTACCGCGCCGCCGCCGTGAAGAAGGCCAAGGGCGAGCTGTCGGCCCCGCTCCAGGTCGACGTCAGCGAGCTCCCCGCGCTGCTCGGCCGCCGCAAGATCCACGACGAAGACCGCATCCCCGAGCGCCCGCTCCCCGACGGCAGCCCGCGCCCCGGCCTCGCCTCGGGCCTCGCCTGGACGCCGGTGGGCGGCGACGTGCTGCACATCGAGGCCGCCGCCCTGCCCGGTCGGGGCCAGCTCGTGCTCACCGGCCAACTCGGCGACGTGATGAAGGAGTCGGCCCGCGCCGCCCTCACCTACGTCCTCTCCCGCACCGGCGAGCTCGGCCTGCCCGCCGACGTGCTCCACGACAAGGACGTCCACATCCATGTCCCCGCCGGAGCCGTCCCCAAGGACGGGCCCAGCGCCGGCGTCACCATGTTCACCGCCCTGGCCTCGCTCCTCACCGGGCGGCCCGTGCGCCCCGATGTGGCGATGACCGGCGAGGCCACCCTCCGCGGCCGCGTGCTGCCGGTCGGCGGCATCCAGAGCAAGGTGCTGGCCGCCCACCGCCTCGGCCTGCGGCGGATCATCCTGCCCCGGCGCAACGGCGAGGACCTCGCCGACATCCCCGCGGCCACGCTGGCCGAGCTGGACATCGTGCTGGTCGACCACATGGACGAGGTGCTCGCCGCAGCCCTGCTGTGATGGCCCCCACCCTGCCCCATGGTTAAGGCGCCGCCCCCCGCGAGAGCGGCGGCGCCGCGTCGGTCCGCCCGGGGAGGAGGATCGATGCGCACGAAGGCCAAGATCGCGGTGGTGCCCGGAGATGGGATCGGAACAGAGGTGATCGAGCAGGGCTGCCGGGTGATCCGTCTGCTGATGCCCGAGGTCGAGCTCGAACACTTCGGCCTGGGGGCCGATCACTACCTGAAGACCGGCGAGACCCTGCCCGACGCCATCTTTGAGCGCTGGCAGAAGGAATTCGACTGTGTCTACCTGGGCGCGCTTGGCGACCCCCGCGTCCCCAGCAATGTCCACGCCAAGGACATCCTCCTCGGCAGCCGCTTCCGGCTCGATCTGTACATCAACTTCCGGCCGATCAAGCTCCTCGACGCCCGGCGCTGCCCCCTCAAGAACAAAGACGCCGCCGATGTCGACATGGTGGTCTTTCGCGAGAACACCGAAGACCTCTACACCGGCGTCGGCGGCCAGTTCAAGCGCGGCACCGACGACGAAATCGCCATCGAGCAGAGCATCAACACCCGCAAGGGGGTTGAGCGCATCATCCGCGCCGCCTTCGCCTACGCCCGCAACAACGGCCGCAAGCAGGTCTGCATGGCCGACAAGAGCAACGCCATGCGCCACGGCCATGAGCTGTGGCAGCGCGTCTTCAAGCTGGTCGCCGCCGAGTACCCCGACATCGCCGCCCGCCACCTGTATGTCGACGCCATGGCCATGGAGATGGTCCGCGCGCCGGAGACCCTCGACGTCATCGTCACCTCCAACCTCTTCGGCGACATCCTCACCGATCTGGGCGCCATCCTTCAGGGCGGCATTGGTCTTGCCGCCAGCGGCAACATCCACCCGGGCAAGGTCTCCCTCTTCGAGCCCGTCCACGGCTCGGCGCCTGACATCGCCGGCAAGGGCATCGCCAACCCCCTGGCCAGCATCCTCACCGCTGGCATGATGTTCGGCTACCTCGGCCGCACCGACCTCGAGAAGAAGGTCAACGAGGCCGTTCGCGCCTGCCTCCTCGCCGACGAGGTCACGCCGGAGCTGGGCGGCACCCTCACCACCGCCCAGGTCGGCGACGCCGTCCTGGCGCGTCTCTCCGCCTAGGAGCCCCCATGAGCACCGACATCGTCTTCCTCTCCGGCAAGCGCACCCCCTTCGGCACCCTCTCCGGCGCCCTGGCCAGCGTCTCGGCCAATGACCTCGGCGTGGTGGCCGGCCAGGCCGCCCTCACCGCCGCTGGCGTGGCGGCCACCGACATCGATCACGTCATCTTCGGCAACGTGATGCAGACCAGCGCCGACGCCATCTACTGCGCGCGGCACATCGGCCTCAAGGTGGGTGTCCCCGTGCCGGTTCCCGCCGTCACCGTCAACCGACTCTGCGGCTCGGGCTTCGAGGCCCTCATCCACGCCGCCCACCGCCTGCAGCTTGGCGAGGCGACGATGGTGCTGGCCGGCGGCACCGAGAACATGAGCCAGGCCCCGCACACCCTGCGCGGCGGCCGCGACGGCTTCAAGCTCGGCCCCGCCCAGCTCAACGACTACCTGCAGGAGGTCCTCTTCGACACCCTGGCCGGCTGTCCGATGGCGATCACCGCCGAGAACCTCGCCGAGAAGTACGGCATCAGCCGCGATGATGCCGATGAGTACGGCTTTCGCAGTCAGAGCGCCTGGGCCGAGGCCCAGGCCGCCGGTCGTTACGAGACCGAACTGGCCCCGGTCACCCTCGCCGGCAAGCGCGGCGCGCCGGCCACCGTCGTCAGCGTCGACGAGCACCCCCAGCTCTCGCCCCTGCGCCCCGAGAAGGTGCGCGCCCGCTTCAGCCTCGCCGCGATGAAGGGCCTGCCCGCCATCTTCAAGAAGGAGGGCACCGTCACCGCCGCCAACGCCTCGGGCATCAACGACGGCGCCGCCGCCCTGGTGATGACCACCGGCGCCCACGCCGCCGAGCGCGGCCTGCGCCCGCTGGGCCGCCTCGTCGCCCACGCCGTGGTGGGCGTGGAGCCGAAGTACATGGGCATCGGCCCCGTCGCCGCCATCGAGGCCGCCTTGAAGAAGGCCAACCTCACCCTCGATGACATGGGGCTGGTCGAGATCAACGAGGCCTTCTCCACGCAGTACCTCGCCTGCGAAAAGGCCCTGCAGCTCGACCGCAGCAAGACCAACGTGAACAGCGGCGGCGTCGCCGTCGGCCACCCCCTCGCCGCCAGCGGGGCCCGCATCACCGCCCACCTGCTCCACGAGTTGCGCCGCCGCGGCCTGCGCTACGGCATCGGCAGCGCCTGCATCGGCGGCGGGCAGGGCATCGCCGTCATCGTCGAGTCGCTGTAGGCCGTCTCGGGGCGAGCCACGCGTAACACAGCGTTACACCTGTGTTACGCGGCGGCTCTCCGGGTACTCAGCCGCCGACCTCGCCATCGGGGAAGGTGACCGAGCAGTAGAAGGTGTCGACGTCCTCGCCGCTGATCGACTTGGTGTCGGTCCACACCCACACGCCGTCGATGTAGACATTGACCGTCACATCGTTGGCGCCGCTGTAGTCGGGCGTGCTGCCGGTGAAGTCATGGACGTAGACCGTGTAGGTCGACTCCTCGGGATCGGCGATGTTGATGTTCTCCGGCCCGGTGCCGGGGATGTCGTCGATGTCCAGGTAGGGGTTGTCGCCGGCCCCCGACTCGCCCCACTCCAGGCCGGTGGTGCAGTTGGCGTAGTAGCAGTCGGTGTCGGTGCGCAGGCTGCCCCCCGGTGCGAGGAGGTGCAGGTCCATGTCGTCCTGGTCGTGGGACCAGTACAGCTCCACCCACAGGCTCTCCTGGGGGATGGCGTTGAGGGTGGCGTAGCAGGGCTCGCTCACGAGGCCCGAGCCGCTGGTGACGATCAGCTCACCGGTGTACTCGCCGGCCATGTCGGCCACGAAGTCGCGGTCGGGGCCTGTCCCGATCATCGTCGCCGAAGAGCCCAGCGGCGCGTCGACGATCGTCCACTGGTAGTCGACGATACCGGTGCCATCGAGCGAATAGCTCTCCGAGCCTTGGAAGACTGCCGTCTCGCGCAGGGGCGCGACCTCGGCCGGCGCGACGTCGCAGAGGGCCACCGGCAGGCCGGTGCCGGCCACCAGGGGCACGCTCGTGGGGCTGCCGACGGCGTTGGACTCGCCGATCAGCGAGCCGCTGTAGGCCCCTTCGCGGGCCGAGGTGAAGGTGATTCCCGCCGGCGCCCGTTCGCCGGGGTCGAGGGTGAGGGGCAGGACCGGCGGCGCCGTGAGCGCGAAGCCCTCGCCGATCACCAGCAAGGTGTCGACGGTGAGGGGCGCGTTGCCGGTGTTGACCAGCTCCACCGTCTCGTCGGCGGTCTGGCCCACCGGCACCGTACCGAAGTTGACCGGGTTGGGATCGAAGGTGAGGACCGGGTACAGTCCGCCACCCAGCAGCTCGACCAGGGCCGAGGGCTCGGCCGGATCGTTGTTCTCGATGATGAGGTCGCCCTGGATCTCGGGCGCCTGGGGCGTGAGCGAGACGATGAGCTCGGTGCTCTCGTCGTAGTTGAGGCGGGTGACCTCGGGCAGGCTCACCGAGAAGCCCCCGGAGGCCGGCACCCGGATGTCGCCGAGCACCAGGGTGCCCTCGCCGACATTGGTGACCGTCACCACCGCCGTCTCGGTGCTGCCGGCCGGCAGCAGGCCGAAGTCGACCGTGCGGGGGCTGACCTCGATGGAGGGCCGGAGCCCGTCGCTGTCGGTCTTCTTGTTGATCTCGTAGTCGGAGCAGGCAAGCAGGGGCAGGAGCAACACAATCCGCATGGGCTTCCTCACCCCCCTACCGTAGCGCGGGCCCCCGGCACCCGCACCTGCGCTTGCGTTGGGGCCCTTGGCGCAGGCGCGCTGTGTGATATCGCCCAGGCGTCCCCCCGCGAGGCCGTCGCGGCGGGCCTGGGCCGCTGGCACGGTTGATGCGTGGTCGGTTCCCTCTCTCGGAGCCGCCCATGTCCACCCAGTCTGATGTCGTCGTCCTCGGCGGGGGCTTTGCCTCCCTGGAGTCCGCGTTCCTGCTCAACCACCTGATGAAAGGGGGCGTGAACCTCACGCTGGTGGCCGATCAGCCCGACTTCGTCTTTCGGCCCACCCTGGTCTATGTGCCCTTTGGCACCGATCCGGCCAGCGCCACCCTGCCGATCACCGAGTGCGTGGCCCCGGCGGCGATCAACCTGATCGAAGACCGCGCCGTCACGGTTGATCCCGTGGCCCACACCGTCACGCTGCAGGGCGGGGCGGTGCTGCGCTACGACAAGCTCATCGTGGGCACCGGCGCCCTGTGCACCGACGGCGGCATCCCCGGTCTGTCTGCCCATGGGGTGGGCATTCACTCCATCGCCGATCTGCTCACCCTGCGCGAGCGATTCTCCGATGTAGTGCACAAGGGCCGGGGTGGTGAGGTCAGTCGCGTGCTCTTTGTGTTGCCAGTTGGCAACCTCTGCCCCAGCGTGCTCTACGAGCTGCTGCTGATGCTCGAGGTTCACCTGGAGCGCCACAACGCCCGCGACACCATCGAGCTGACCCTGGCCACCCCCGAGGGCAGCGTGCTGGAGGTCTATGGCGAGAAGGTGCATGAGCTGCTGAGCGAGCGCCTCTTCCGCCGCGACGTGCGCGTCTTCCTGGGCGAGACCCTCACCCACGTCGAGGCCGGCGCCGCCCACTTCGCCACCGGCCGCACCCTGCACTTCGATCACCTCGTCTACGCCCCGGTTCACGCCGGCCGCGGCGGCCTCGGCAGCCTGCCGGTCGACGCCCAGGGCTTTCTCCAGACCGAGGGGGGCAGCCGCCGCGTGCTCGGCCAGCCGGACATCTACGCGCCCGGCGACGGCGGCGACTTCCCCTTGAAGGAGCCCTTCCTGGCCTTCTTGGAGGCCGACGCCGTGGCCGAGATCATCCAGGCCGAGCTGACCCAGCGACCGACCCGCGCCGCCTTCGATCCGCTCTTTGTGGGGGTTCTGGAGGCCTTTGACAAGGGCATCTTCATCGCCGCCCCCTTGCGCCTGACCGGCCACCCCGAGCGGCCCTTGGAGATCGACCACGGTCGGATCGAGGCCTACCGGGTGGGCCAGGGGACCTTGTGGCGGCATGGCAAGAAGCTGCTGGCGACGATGTTGCCGATGCGCTTCCGGGCGGGCGAGCCTTTTCATGCGGGGACGACGTGGAAGCTGCTGGATGTGGGGCTGGAGAGCATGGCCAGCGTGCTGGCGAGCTGAGTTGGTGTAACGTGGCGTTACGGTTTTTCTTTTGTGGGTGCGCAGGCGAGGGCGGGTGTCGGCGGTAGGCCGCTTCCGGGCCACCGGCGCGGCACCCACGGCCTTCGACTGGCTTCGGGGCATCCGGTCATCCACGGACAGCCCCCGCTCTCTGATCCGCACCCACGCATCGGCCGGCCAGGCCGCCGTGTTCAGGCCGTGGAGTTGACAGGTCGCGCAGAGGTTCCGGAGCACCGCGAAGTTATCGCCGCCATCATTGTTTCTGATGAAGAGAGCGGTTTTCGCAGAGGCGCGATGGTAGTAAGCGCCCGCTCGCTTGTGTGGTTGTGAATCGGCGGTGATGGCATCGCAGATGGGGGGAGAACCTCTGCGGTGCGGTGAAGCAAGCCGCAGATCACGCAGCGAGTCGATCAAACCTGGCTCGCATGTCCACCGGCTCGGGATCGAGGAAGATGCGGTGGGGTGGCCGGTCAACATGCGGCCAACC
>JBEIQK010000552.1:0-4500 GCA_040376505.1 Alphaproteobacteria bacterium
AACGACACGCTCACCGCCACGGCCTCGGGCACCGACGGAGACGGTGACCCGGTCTCCTTCACCTACGCCTGGAGCGTAAACGGTACGCTGGTTTCCACGGGCAGCACCCTCTCGGGCGCAACCTACTTTGGCAAGAACGATCTCGTGACGGTGGTGGCCACCCCCACCGATGGGGTCGCCACAGGGTCGACGCTGAGCGCCTCGCGGACGATCGCCAACACGCCGCCCGGCGCGCCGACGGCGGCGATTGACCCCTATCCCTACGCCGACAGCGGCACGGATGAGCTGCTCTGCGAGCTCCTGACCGCCGGCTCCAACGTCGACGGCGACAGCCTCACCTACGCGGTGAGTTGGGAGGTGGACGGTCTACCCTACCCGGCGAGCTTCACCGGCGTCGTCGGGCCCGACACCACCACCTGGGCCGATGACACCGTACCCGCCGACGACACAGACCTCGGCGTCGACTGGATCTGCACCCTCACCCCCGACGACGGTGACGACACGGGCACCAGCGCGACCGCCGCGACAGAGGCGCACGACTTCTACGATGTCGGGTACTCCACAGGGGTTGCCGGCCCCGGGCACGCCGGCGCCAGCTACCTGCTCGGGCCCTCCGTCACCGTGACCGCCAACACCACGATCTACGCCATGGGCTCCTACCTCAACACGGCGGGAAACAGCGCACGCATGGCGCTCTACACCAACAGCGCCGGCGTGCCGGGCACGCTCGTGGCCTCCACGGACGTGTTCACCACGGCCGTGGGCGCCAACGAGACCTCTCTGTCCACGCCGGTCGCGGTGTCGGCCGGGACCTACTGGTTGATGGCGGTGTACAGCGCGTCGACCTACATTTACTATGGGGCCTCCACTGTGGCGACGATCAAGTACAGGTCCGCCTCCTACTCCTCCACGCCCAGCACCACCTATGGCACCGCGTCGAGCTACACGGGCTATCCGCCCGCCTACTACCTCGTGGTGGCGGATCACTGAAGGCGACCCCGCGCTCAGGGCGAGAGTGCGTAGCTGAGCTTGGCCAGGGCGGCCCACTCGCGGTTGTCGGGGTCACCGTCGCCGCGCAGGTTGCCGCCCAGGTAGGCCGCCGTGCCCGGCGAGTCCTCCCAGGCGAAGAGCAGCTCGGCCCCGCGCAGCTCGTCGAAGGTAGAGCGGTCGAGGATCAGCCGCGCCCAGTGGTGCGGGCTGGCGAAGGCCTCCACCCGCAGGCGCGAGACAATGCCCTGGTAGACCAGCGCGCCTTCGTCGGTGAAGCGCTCACCTTCCGCGCTGGCCGAAAACGAGAGCGCGCGGTTGATCTGCACCTTGGTGGTGGCGGTGCCTCCCGCCACCTCGCCGACGAAGGGGGCGACTGGATCATAAAAGGGCGACTGACCGACATAGGCATAGGTGCTGATCTCCCAGTCGGTGGAGAGCGGCGCCCCATAGTTGACCCAGGCGGTGCGGCTGTCGAGCCAGACATCGGCGAAGGTCTCGCCAGCGCGCTCCAGGCCGAAGGCGACCCGGTGGTTGCCGACAAAACGGAGGCTGGACATCGGCGCAAGGAAAAAGGAGCGCAGCTCGCCGCTGGTGTCCCAGCCCAGCCCCAGGTCGACCGGGGTCACCGTGGCGCGCTGCAGGGCTCCCTCTTTGGGCCGGTACTGCCGCCAGGCGTTGGCGCCGCCAAAGAGCCAGTCCGAGCGGGTGAGAAAGCCGTTCTCGGCGCGAAAGTCGGGGTGGACGTAGTCGCCATCCAGCTCAAAGCCGCCCTTGGGCCCGCCGGTGTTCCAGTTGAGCGTGACCTTGGGCGCCAGCACGGTGGTGGCGTCGATGCCCGTGGTGGAAGAGAAGAGGGCGGCCGAGGTCAGCGCGCTCGACGAGCCCACCTGGGCGCGGGCATCCAGGCCCACCACCTCATTGTACAGGCCCGCCTCGGGCAGGCTGCGATCGGAGAACAGAAAGCCCACGTCGCTGCCGGGGCCCAATTGGCGGCGCAGGCGCATCACCGTCTCGTAGGCGCCGGCCTCGCCGATGTCGGCCTCGGTCCAGCCACCGCCCTCATTCACGCTGGGCGTGGGCAGCGCGTCGTAGGTGTGCAGCACCGCCGCCTTGACCCCGCCGCCCTCGGCGGTGGAGCGCAGGCCATAGCGCGGGGCCGCCATCGAGCGGGTGTAGACCAGGGCGCCGGCCGGGTGCTGAAACCACTCCTGGCCCTCCAGAAAGAAGGGCCGCTTTTCCGGCGTCGTCAGGGCGTAGCGGCGATTGACCGCCACCTGGGCCGCGTCGGACTCCACCTGCGAGAAATCGGGATTGAGGGTGACCAGCGCCTGAACAGAGGAGCGCGGGCTCCAGCGGGCGGTGAGGCCAGGGCTGAGGCCGCCGATGTTGAGCCGATCGACGGCGACGCCGCCCTGGCCTACGCCATAGGTGAGCTCGGGGATGAGATCGAGGGAGGGCGACTGGGGGAGCGGCCCTGGACCGCCCACCAAGGCCTCCTGGGTGAGCCATCCCGGCGAGCTGGCGTCGGTGGGCGGCCAGCCGCTCTGTTCACCGGCGACCGGGCGGTAGCGGTAGACCATCATGCCGAGGGTGTCCACCCGCGGCGGGTGGCGCAGCGTGGCCCAGGGGATGGCCATCTCCACCACAAAGCCGGTCTCGGTGATGCGACCGGCGCTTAGCCAGCGGCCATCCCAGGCGTGATCATCGCCGGTGGCGCTGGCGGTGCGCACGCCGTCGCGCTGCACGCCCAGCGCGTTGACCACGAAGAGATAGGCGCGCTGCCCATCGCCGGCGGGATCGAGGTAGATGCCCACCCGGTCGTCGTCGCGGGCGTCGTGGCGGCCATAGCCAGCCTTGAGATCGGCCGGATCGGGCTCGGCGGCCTCGATGAGCAGGTAGAGGGCCTCGTCATCGGAGGTAATGCGAACGGCGGTGGCCCGCTGGGGCGCAGCGCCGGGCCGCGGATACCATTGCACAAAGGCCGGGATCGACAGGGCGCTGGCCCAGGCGGCTTCTCCTCCCACCGCGTCTACCACGATGTTCTGGTGCTCAGCGTGGGGCACGGCGAGGGGGGTCGGCAGGGGCATCGGCACCTCGGCCGCCGGCCTAACGCCAGCCGCTGCGCGGAGCGACGGGCCGTGCCTGCTTTCTGGCGCGGCGGCTTTACCCAGGTGGCGCCCCGTCCGATACACTGATCAGGAGGGCGGCTTCGCCCGACCCGCAGGCCCGGCTGGCCTGAACAGTACCCCCATGCCATTCGGCAGCGCCGGAAGAGTTGGACATGGCTGCGCTCCCCAATCCCCAGGGTCCTGTGCCCCTCTCCTTGGAGGGGGCCCGCGCGGGGGCGCTGGAGCGGGGCAAGGCGCCGGGATTGCGCGCCACCAGCGCGCTGCGCGCCTCCAAAGGGGTCGACGCCATCGTGCAGATCGGGGAGGGGACTCCACAAGAAGAGCAGGCGGCGGTCTGGATGCGGGCGGCGGCGCGCTCTGCCACCGGGGCGGCCACCCTGCGTCGGCGCCTGGCGATGGGCACCCAGCCCCCGCCCGCCGCACCCCGGACGAACCCGCCGCCGCCCGACAGCGAAGGCGTTGATGATCCGGTCCAGACGCCCAAACCGGCGATCGCCGCGGCGGTGGCGCCCAGCCCCAACCTCGCCTCGCTGGGTCCGGCGGCAACCCGGGCTTCCGACTTGCTGCGCCTCGCCTATGTGCTGCTGGGCAACGCGGTGGCTTCGCGTCGCCGCTACGAAGAGCGGGCCCGCGCCCGCGAGCCGGTGGAGGCCGAGCACAAGGCCCTCCAAGAGAGCCTGCGCACCACGCTGGCCGCCCTGGGCGAGGCCCTTCGCAGCCATCCCCTCCAGGGCGAAGAAGAGGAGCGCGCCGCTGCCCTGCTGGCGCGCTGGGCCCGTCGCCTCGATCAGGAGGGCGCCGAGCGGCTCCCCGCCGAGGCCGGCTTGCGCGACGCCCGGCGCCACATCGCCACCCTGCTGCGGGGTCGCGGCATCGGCATCCCCCAGACCCTCGATCTGGGGCAGCTCTCCGACCGCCTTGGCCTGCCGCTGGCCCTGCGCCCGGCCTGGGTGGATGCGGTGATGGCGCGCCGGCGCCCGCTCGCCGCGATCGGCGCCCTCCTCGCCTTCCTGGCCTTTGGCGCCCTGACGCTGGCCGTGGCGCGCTGATCAGGGGCGGGCGTAGGCGCGGCCCGCCTCGGTGAGGGTGGCGATGCCCTTGCTGTGGTCGTAGTCGATGTGGCCCTCCGAGATCATCGTCTCCATCAGGTCGGAGAACTTGCGGTGGGCGATGAAGTAGCGCCGCTCGGAGTGATCGTGCAGCTCGCCGAGCGGGGCGGTGCCGCTGCGCTCGTCCAAGAAGCGGAGCACGCCGCGGTGGGTCTTTTCAAGGTGGCGGGCGGCCTTGGCCTCCATGTCGGCGGAGGGCGCCGACTCGGCCGGCGGGGGAGCCGCGGGCCCGGCAGCGGCGACCGGGGGCGCAGCGGCGACAGGGGGCGCAG
>JBEIQK010000340.1:0-6592 GCA_040376505.1 Alphaproteobacteria bacterium
CACCCCATCGATCTGACCCGCTACCAGGTGGCCAACTGCTACATGGGCCGCGCCGGCCTCATCAATTCGGGGGGCGCCAGCGACCAAAACGACCTCGCCCAGGCCGTGCGCACCGCCGTCATCAACAAGCGGGCCGGCGGCATGGGCCTCATCAGCGGTCGCAAGGCCTTCCAGAAGCCCCGCAACGAGGGCGTGGCCCTGCTGCAGGCCATCCAGGACGTCTACCTCGATCCGACCATCACCATCGCCTGAGGTGCCCATGTCCGCCCCCCACCCGGCCGCCGCCCAACTCAGCCCCCTCATCACCGAGGAGGTCCTCCAGGAGCGCATCCGCGCCCTCGGCGCCCAGATCCGGGCGGACTATGGAGACCGCCCCATCCACGCGATCTGCGTGCTCAAGGGCTCCTTTCTGTTCATGGCCGATCTGGTGCGCGCCATCGGCGGCGACGTGCGCTGCGACTTCCTCGGCGTCTCGAGCTACCACGGCGGCACGCGGTCCACCGGCGTGGTCAAGATCACCCAGGATCTGTCCACGCCGATCGAGGACGCCGACTGCCTGATCGTCGAGGACATCGTCGACACCGGTCTGACCATGGACTACCTCCTGCGCATGCTCGGCACCCGCGGCCCCCGCAGCCTCAAGATCTGCTCGCTGCTCGACAAGCCGGTGCACCGCGAGGTGCAGCTCACCGTCGACTACGTCGGCTTCACCATCCCCGACGCCTTCGTGGTCGGCTACGGCCTCGACCTCGGCGAGCGCTTTCGCAACCTGCCCTACGTCGCGGTGTACCAGCCATGAGCCAGATCGTTCACACCCCCGCCGCGCCGGCCGCCATCGGCCCCTACTCCCAGGCGATGGTGCACAATGGCCTCGTCTACACCAGCGGCCAGATCGCCCTCGCCCCCGGCGGCGCCAGCCTCGTCGGCGAGACGGCGGCCGAACAGTGCGAGGTGGTGATGGGCAACCTCAGCGCGGTGCTGCACGCCGCCGGGTCGAGCCTGCATCAGGTGTTGAAGACCACCATCTTCCTCATCGACATGGCCGACTTCGCCGAGGTCAACGCGGTCTACGCCCGCCACATGGGCGACCACCGCCCGGCCCGCGCCACCGTCGCCGTCGCCGCCCTGCCCCGCGGCGCCCGCGTTGAGATCGACTGTATCGCCGTCGTGGGCTGAACGATCGGGGCCGCGCGGAACAGGGCTCCGCCTTCGGGTATTCTCCCCAGCATGAGCACCGCCGCGCTGCCCCTCCTCCTCGCCCTCGCCCTCCCTCCCGCCCAGGCCAGCCCGCCGCCCCCGCCGCCCACCGAGACGGTGCGCCTGGGCGATGTCTACGGCTACCTGCCCTACTGGGAGTCGATGGACGACGTGATGTGGGAGCACCTCACCCACCTCGCGATCTTCTCGGTGGGCGCCAATTCCGATGGCACCCTCAACAACACCAGCCGCTGGACCGGCCGCGCCGAAGAGGCCGTGACCCTGGGCGCCACCTACGGCGTAAAGGTGCACCTCTGCGTCACCAACTTCGACGCCAGCAGCCTGCACACGCTGCTTTCGTCGTCGAGCCGGCGCGCCACCCTTGTCGAGGCCCTCGGCGATCAGGTCGATGCCTACGGCGCCGACGGCGTCAACGTCGACTTCGAGGGCATGGACGGCGCCGACAGCGCCTCCCTCGTCGCCTTCATCACCGAGCTGAAGGCCCGGGTGCCCGAGGTTTGGGTGGCCACCCCGATGATCGACTGGGACGGCGCCTACGACTACAGCGAGCTCACCCGCATCTCCGACGGTGTCTTCATCATGGGCTACGCCCTGCACGGCAGTTGGGGAGACGCCGGGCCCAACATCCCGCTCTACGGCTCCGACCGCTGGGGCCGCTACGGCGAGGAGTGGTCGATCGACGACTACGAAGCCTACGACGCCGATCTGTCCAAGGTGATCTTTGGCCTGCCCAGCTATGGACAGAGCTGGTACGTCAACAACGCCAACGACATCGACACCTCCACCATCGACTTCATCGGCTCGATCTCCTACATCAACGCCGAGGCCGAGGCCGCCGCCTACGGCAAGCAGTGGGACGAGGCCAGCGACACCGCCTGGTACGCCGCCAGCAGCACCGAGCAGGTCTGGTACGACGACGCCCAGTCCATCGAGGTCAAGGGCGAATACGCCATGTCCCGCGGCCTCGCCGGCATCGGCTTCTGGGCCCTCGGCTACGACGGCCGCGACCCCACCTTCTGGGCCGCCGTCGACCGGGTCACCACCACCACGGCCGCCTCCTACGCCGCCGAGTGGGTGGATCAGAGCTTTCCCACCCCCAGCGAAGGCGTCCTGGAGCTGACCCTCGACGAGAGCGCCAGCGGTTGGGTCGACCTGCTCAACACCGGCGCCGCCACCTGGGAGCCCGGCAGCACCTACCTCGCCCCCACGCCCCGCGAGGTCGCCAGCGACTGGGCCGCCGCCGACTGGCCGAGCCCCACCCGGGCCGCCACCGTCGCCGCCTCCACCCCGCCCGGCGCCGTCGGCCGCTTCACCTTCTCGCTGCGCGGCAACGAGCTCGGCAGCGGCGAGCAGGGCTTTGGCCTCGTCGAAGAAGGCGTGGTCTGGTTCGCCGACGAGGGCGGCCCCGCCGATGGCGCCATCGCCGTGTCCATCGAGGTCCAAGACAGCCGCGGCGGCGGCGATGACGGCGAGACGGATGAGGCCGACGAGCCCGTCGGCTCGGTGGAGCCCGGCGGCAAGGGCAGCTCTTGCGCCACCCTGCCGGCCCCCCAGGCCTTCGGCTGGGCCCTCGGCGCCCTGGCCCTCCTCGGGCGGCGCCGCCGGGCCTAGTGCCGCCGACGCCGACGGCGGCGAGCCGGCTTCACCTCGATCGAGTTGATCGCCGCGAGGATGGTCTCGCCGTGCTCCTTGAGCTGCCACTGGCGGATGCCCGGCACCGCCGCCAGCTCCTCCATCGTGCGCGGCCCGCAGCGAGCGATCTCCTTCAAGAGGTTGTTGTTGGCCACCACCACCGGCGAGAGCCCGCGGCCGGCCACCACCTCGTTGCGCCAGGCCTTGAGCAGCACCATCACGCGATCCACGCTCGGCGCGTTGGCGTTGCGCTCGGCCTTGGGGCGGCCCTCGGCCTTTGGCCAGTCCGGCAGCGGCGTCTCGTCGAGGATCGCCGCGCGAATGGCGGTGAGGATGGGCTCGGCGTGCCGGCGGGCCATCGCCGAGCCCCGGCGCATGATGTCGTAGACTCCATCGATGTCGTGGGGGCGCTTGGCCGCCAGCAGGATCAGGATGGGATCCGGCAGCACCTTGAAGGCCGGGCGATCGAGCTCGGCGGCGCAGGCGTCGCGGTAGGCCCAGAGCCCGCGCAGGACCTTGAGCCCCAAGGTGTCGAGGCTCCGCGCGTTCTTGACCCGGTAGAAGTCGGTGGGCGCCTGACCGCGGCCGGCCCACTCGCGATCTTCGAGCAGGGTGCACTCTTCGAGCAAGGCGTCGACCCGCCCAGCCTGCTGCAGCCGGTAGGTCAGCACCTCGCGCAGGGCCACCAGCCAGTGGGTGTCGCCCCGGGCGTAGTGCAGGTGATCGTCGCCCAGCGGCCGATCGGCCCAGTCGTGGCGCTGGTAGCGCTTGTCGAGGGTGTGGCCGAAGTAGCGCAGGATCAGGTCGGCGAGGCCGATGCGCTCCATGCCCAGAAACTGGCTGGAGATCATCGTGTCGAAGATGTTGTGGACCGCCACCCCGGTGTCGCGCTTGATGCTGACCACGTCGTAGTCGGCCCCATGCAGCACCTTGACGATGTCGGTGTTCTCCAGCACGGCTTTCAGCGGGCTCAGGTCATCGATCTGCAGCGGATCGATGATGTAGTCGCGGTGGGCATCGCTGATCTGGATGAGGCAGAGCTTCTCCCGGTAGTGGTGAAAGGAGTCTGCTTCGGTGTCCAGGCCGATGACCGGCTGCGTGACCAGGTAGGCCACAGCCTCCTCCAGCGCAGCGGCGTCCTCAACCATGATGAGCGGGGTGTCTCCGTACATCGCGACGTGCCCTGTCCTTCTCGTTACGGAACCGGGCGCCGCGGCGCGCCTTTTCGCACACCACCGAGCCCATGATGCCCGAGCCCTCAACATCCTCGCCTGCGCTGGCCCCACGCGATGGCGCGGAAGCCCCAGGCGACGGCCAGGGGCCGAGCGCGGACGCCCCCCGTATCGCGCGGCAGGCTCCGCCGGACGGGTTGAGCCGCCGACAGTTTGCGCATTCGAGCCTGCCAGCCGCCGCCGCCTACCTCGCCCTGGCCCTCTTCCTCACGCGCGGCGCCTGGCTCAGCGGCGAATTGCCCGGCGCGCCGATGGGCGAGCAGTGGGGCCGCCTCTTCGTCACCGCCCAGGTCGCCCGCTGGCTCACCGGCGCGGCCCCCCTCGGTCATGCCGATCTGGCCGGCGCCCCCGACGGCGTGCCCTTCTGGCCGGTCGATCCGGCCACCCAACTCGTCCTGGCCCCCCTCTCCCTCCTCCTCGGCCCCCACAAGGCCCTGCTCATCGGCGTCATCGCGCTCATCACCCTCGCCGGCCTCGGCCCCTACCATCTCCTGCGCCGCCTCGGGGCCCCCCTCACCAGCGCCTTCGCCGCCGGGCTCCTCGTGGAGCTCGCGCCCTACCTGCTGCGCAACCTGCACGATCTGGTGCTGGAGGTCGAGGCCATCGGCCCGGTGGCCCTGGCGATCGGCGCCCTCCTCGCCGCCCGCGAAGAGCCCCGCCTGCCCCGCCTCGTCGCCGCCGGCGGCGCCATCGCCCTCGTCGCGCTCACCAGCCCCTACTACGCCGTCTACCTCGCCCTCGGCTGCGCCCTGGTCCTCCCCTTCGACCGGGCCCGCTGGCGCGCCTGGGCCGGCATCGCCCTGGCCGGGGCCCTGGCCGGCGCCCTCAGCCTGCTGCCCTTCGCCCTGCTGGAGCGCGGCCCCAACGGCCGGCTCAGCGAGGTCTGGTCGGCCCAGGGCTACCAGCTCGTACCCGGCCCCCTCGTCGACCCCCGCAGCCCCGATCGCGATCTGCCCCGCAGCCCGCCCAAGCCCCGCGATCCGCCCCCCGCCGGCCCGCCGCCGCCGCCCGAGCCCACCTGGGTGCGCAGCCTGCACCGCTTTCCCGGCGGCCTCGCCCTCGCCGCCGCCGGCCTGATGGGCCTCTTCGCCGCCCGATCGCGCCCCTTCGCCCTGCTCGGCCTCGCCTTCTGCTTCGGCGGCCCCGGCCTCACCCTCACCCTGCGCTTTGTCGGCAAGTTTGGCGCCGCCCCCACGCCGCCCCTCCTCGCCCTGCTCGACGCCCTGCCCCTCACCAGCACCCTCGGCAACCCCGTGCGGATGCTCTCGGCCTGGGTGCTCCTCGCCGCCCTTGCCGGCGGCCTCGCGGCGCGCCGAGCCCCCCTGGCCCTGGCCCTCCTCGCCCTGGCCCTCTTCGAGACCGCCTTCACCCTCCCCGGACTCGTGCTGCCGAGCAGCCCCCTGCCGCTCTCGCCCGCGCTGGCCGCCCAGGTCGAGGGCCCCGTGGTGGTCTTTCCGAGTGGCGACCCGCCCGCCTGGCACCCCGCGGTTGGCCCCAAGGAGACGCTCACCGTCGCCGCCCTCGCCCAGGCCCCCGTCGCCAGCGACTACGGCCGCGGCGCAACGCCGGCAGACCTGGGCCTCCAGGTCTGGCTGGCCACCCAGGGCGGCGTACCCATCGGCCGGGGCGCCTTGGTGGCCACGCCCGACCCGTCGCCATCGGGCTTCTCGTGGCTGGTACTGCTGGAAGACCGCCTGGAGCCCGCTCAGGTGACGGCCCTGCAGGCCGCCCTGCAGGCTGACTGGATCGAGGTCGGCCGCGACGACCGGGCCGCCCTCTGGCGCCGCCGCTGATCCCTCCCCTTCTCCCTTGGAGCCCCATGACTCCCTAGACTGCCCTCGCCGCCTCGCTGCTCGCCTTTGTTTACATAGCACTGGCCCTGCGCATCATCGCCCTGCGGTGGAAGACCCGCACCGGCATCGGAGACGGTGGCCACGCCACCCTGGCCCGGGCGGTTCGGGTGCACGGCAATTTCAGCGAGTATGTGCCCCTGGGCCTGATCCTGCTCTTTTTGTTGGAGCAGTCGGGGGCCCAGCCGGGCTGGGTGGGGCCCCTCTGTGGAGCCCTGGTGCTCGGGCGCTTGCTGCACGCCTTTGGGCTGAGCCGCTCCGCCGGCGCCTCGGTGCCGCGCTTTGTGGGGATGGTCCTCACCTTTACGGCCTTGGTTGTGCCCGCGGGCCTGCTGCTGCGCGGCGCCGCGGCGGGCTGAGCGGCGGGCCTACTGCAGGGTGCGAATCAGGCGGACGCCGAGGCCGGCGTTTGCGGTGGTGTGGGGGAGGTATGTGTTCATGCGCCGGTGCGCGCTGGATCATTTGCACCGGTGCAAATGATCCCAGCCCGCGCCCGACCGCCGCCCCCTCCGATGGGATGGCGGCCGGCCGGAGGTCGCCTTCAATCCTCCGAGCGACGGGGTGAACCGCCTTCGTTACCCGGACGGCCGGATGAAGGATGACACGCGGTCCGAGCGGATGCGCTGGGCCCCCTGCGCTCTGGCCATCTTCGAGCCCGCC
>JBEIQK010001137.1:0-1562 GCA_040376505.1 Alphaproteobacteria bacterium
GCCTTTGTGCGGGCCTATGATCACGAGGTCAAGGGCAAGACCGTCATCAAGCCCTTCGCCGGGCCGGCCGGCCACGCCCCCCAGGATGCGGGCCTCATCCGCATCCGACACGATCATCCGCGCGGGGTGGCGGTCTCCCATGGCATCGGGCCCCGCTTCGGCGACTGGGACCCCTACGCGATGGCCCAGGGCGCCTTCGACGAGGCCGTCCGGGCGCTGGTCGCCCTGGGGGCCCGCCTCCCCCTGCATGGCGCAGGCCCCTGGGATGCCTTCGCCGGCTGCGACAATTTCTGCGTACCCGACTCGGTCTACCATCCGACACGAAACCCCGACGGCGCCGAGAAGCTGGGCAAGCTCGTGGCGATGGCCGAGGGCATGGCCGAGATGGTGCGCCGCTACGAGGTGCCCCTCATCTCCGGCAAAGACAGCATGAAGAACGATCTGCGCGCCGGCGGCGTGAAGATCAGCGTGCCGCCCACCCTGCTCATCACGATGGTCGCCGTGCTGCCCGACGTGGAGCGGGCCGTCACCAGCGAGTGGAAGTCGGCCGGCGACTGGATCTTTCTGCTCGGCCCCACCGCCGACGAGCTCGGCGGCAGCGCCCTGGCCAACCTGCTCGGCTGGACCGGCGGCCGGGCGCCCACCGTCGACATCGACGGCGCCCTGCGCCGCTACCGCCAGATCGCCGAGGCCCACGACGCCGGCCTGCTGCGCTCCTGCCACGACCTCTCCGAAGGCGGCCTCGCCGTCGCCCTGGCCGAGTGCTGCATCGGCGCCGGCCTGGGCGCCCAGCTCCGCAGCCCCTTTACAGACGCGGCCCTCTGGTTTGCCGAGAGCCACTCCCGCTTTCTGGTCAGCGTCTCGCCCGACAAGGCTCCCGCACTCCTGGCCCTCTTCGGCGACGACGCCACCCGCCTCGGTGAGGTGGGCGGCGACAGCCTCCTCGTTGATGGGGTCTCCCTCGGCGCCCTCTCGGCCTTGGAGGCCGCCTGGCTGCGGCCGCTCACCGCCCCCACCCTCGCCGTTGGACACGACGCATGAAGGCCTATGTCATCACCGGCTATGGGCTCAATTGTGAGGAGGAGACCGCCGCCGCCTGGCGTCGGGCCGGCGCCACGCCGCAGATCGTTCACGCCGAGGACCTCTTCAGCGGCGCCGCCCCTCTCTCCGGCGCCCAGAT
Organism: Alphaproteobacteria bacterium; assembly: GCA_040376505.1. Taxonomy (GTDB): domain Bacteria; phylum Myxococcota_A; class UBA796; order UBA796; family UBA2385; genus JBEIQK01. Next base: position 1,181 of record JBEIQK010001137.1, read on the forward strand.
CATCCACCTCTGCGGCGGCTTCTCCTATGGCGACAACCTCGGATCAGGTCGGGTCTTCGCCCTGCGCCTGCGCCACGACCCACGCGGCGGCAAGGGCCCCCTCGCCCCCGCCCTGGCCGCCTGGGTGGCCGACGGCGGGCAGCTCATCGGCGTCTGCAACGGCTTTCAGATCCTGGTGAAGTGCGGCCTGCTGCCCAATCTCAGCGGCGAGCTGCGCATCGAGGCCACCCTGGCCCCCAATCGGCCCACCGGCTTCGTCGACCGCTGGGTGCGCTGCGCCGTCTCGCCCAGCCCCTCGCCGGCCTTCGCCGGACTGTCCACGATTGACCTGCCGATCCGACACGGAGAGGGCCGCCTGCTCTTCGCCGACGCCGCCACCGCC
>JBEIQK010000611.1:0-4097 GCA_040376505.1 Alphaproteobacteria bacterium
AGACACCGGCGCCGACGCGACCACCGAGGAGCGGCGCGGCTGCGATCGGCGAGACGACACCAGCGCCGCCCTGCTGCCCCTCGGATTGGGACTGATCGCGGCCCGGCGCCGCCGGCCGCCCGGAATCGCGCCGCCGAGGCCCTGAAGCCGCCCCGGACTGCACCAATTGGATATGCTCGACCGCCTCGATCTCCCGTTCACCGTTCGAGGTGAACCGCGCCGCCACCGCCGCACCCCCGCCGATGTCTCCCTTTCGCCCCGAACCCGCCTCCTTCGCCGCCTGGTGTGCCCTGGGCCTGGTGCTGCACGTCCTGGGCGGCAAGGCCGCGCAGCGACTCGTGGGCGATCTCTATCCCCTGGCCCTCGCAGGCTACGCCGCCATCGGCCTTCTGGTCAGCCTGCGCCGGCTGCCGCCCCCACCGCCGCCGCCGGCACCCCCAGCCCCCAGCCCGCCGCCCCCGCCGCCCTTGAGCCGCTTCACCTCGAGGCCGCCCTGGGTGGCCCCCAGCGTCTGGACACGCCGCCCCACCGACGACGAATACGATCTCACCGTCTCTCTCTGGGTGGTGCCGGCCGCCCTGCGCGCCGCGGGCCCCTTCCTCCAGCGCGCCGCCACCGAGCCGCGCCTCGAACCCAGCGATCCCGCCCACGCCCAGGCCTTGCTCGACCACACGCCCCTGGTGGGGAGCTGGTGGACGGGCGGCCGATGGCCCCACTGCTGCGATCGGCTCACCGTGCTCGTCGGGGCCCCGCCCCGCACCCAGGAGCTCTCGGTCTGGGAGGGCCTCGTCGGCCGCCTCGACGAGAGCCTGACCGGCGAGCCCGCCCCCAGCCCCGAGGCCCGCCGCGCCTGGAGCGCCGAGTTGGCCTTGATCCGCGCCGGGGGCATGCCCACCCAGGGGGTCAACCTCTTCACCTGCTCGGCCTGCGGGCGGGTCTACGGCGTCGCCACCCACGCCTGAGCCCCCGCCGCGCTACGCTGCGGCCCCCGGAGGCCCCTGTGGAGCTGCGCGCCCTCGCCGAACAGATCGTCTTTGGCGCTGATCTCGACGCCGACAAGCTGATCGACCTGGGCGGCGCCACCGACGCCCAGGCCGGCCCCGCCCTGCTGCGCCCGCCGCCCCTGCCCGCCCGCGCCGGCCCCTACGCCTTCTCGCCGCGGGAGGCCCCCTGGATGAGCCGGCCCACCCCGGCCGCCCTCCGCCCTGACCCCGCCCGCGGCCAGCTCCTCCACGCCTTCGCCAACCACGAGCTCCTCGCCCTGGAGCTGATGGCCCTGGCCCTGCTGCGCTTTCCCGAGGCGCCGATGCCCTTCCGCCGCGGCCTCGTCGCCGTGATGCGCGAAGAGCAGCGCCACCTGCGCCTGTACCTCGCCCGGATGGCCGAGCTGGGCGTCGCCGCCGGCGAGGTGCCCGTCAACGCCTTCTTCTGGCGCTGCGTGGCCGATGCGCCCACCCCGCTCGACTTCATCGTGCGCATGTCGCTCACCCTGGAGCAGGCCAACCTCGACTTCGCCCTGGCCTACGCCGCCGTCTTCCGCGAGGTCGGAGACAGCGTCACCGCCGACATCCTCGACCAGGTCCACGCCGATGAGGTGGGCCATGTCCGCCACGGCCTGCACTGGATGCGCGCCTGGAAGCCCCCCGAGCAGAGCGACTGGGAGGCCTTCGAGTCCCGCCTGAAGCTCCCCCTCTCGCCGAGCCGGGCCCGCGGCCCCCTCCTCGACCGCGCCGTCCGCCAGCACATCGGCTTCGACGACGACTTCATCGAGCAGCTCAGCCTCTACGGCCGCACCAAGGGCCGCCCGCCCGCCCTGTGGCTCTTCCAGCCCAGCGTGGAGCGCGAGATCGCCCACGGCGCCGGCCCCTACAGCCCACGGGCCGCCGCCGCCCAACTGGCCGCCGACCTCGCCGCCCTGCCGGCCTGGCTCGGCCGCGAGGGCGACGTGGTGCTGGTCCCCGCCGCCCCCTCCCTCCCCTGGCTCAAGCAGGCCATCGAGGCCGGCATGCCCCGGGCCGAGCTGCTGCCTCCCGGGGCCCGCGAAGAGCTGCACCAGCGCAAGATCGGCAGCCTGCGCCCCTGGGGCTGGAGCCCCAGCACCGCCGCCGCCCTGGCCGAGTTCGCCCCCCTCACCCTGCACGGCCGCACCGCCTGGGACGACGCCCTGCGGCCCCTCTCCGACAAGGCCTGGGCCCAGGCCCAGCGCGCCCCTCTCCTCGCCGCCCTGGCCGACCCCGCCCTGGCCCCGCCCGCCGTCGCCGGCCATCGCCTTGATGATCTGGCCGATCTCGACGCCCTCATCGCCCGGGTGCGCGACGAAAACGGCCAAGACACCGTGGTGATCAAGGCCCCCTTCGGCTGCAGCGGCGAGGGCCAGCTCCGCGTGATGGGGCCGCTGACCGACAAGCAGCGCGCCACCGCCCGCAACGCCCTCGCCCAGCAAGGCCACCTGCTCGTCGAGCCCTGGCTCGACCGCCTCCTCGACCTCAGCTTTCACGGCGACATCGAGCCCGACGGCACCCTCACCTTTCGGGGGGTCGCCCGCTTCGAGGCCGACGCCCGCGGCCAGTTCCGCGCCGCCCACGTCGGCCGCATGCAGGCCGGCCTGACCCCGGCCCTGCTGCGTTTCCTCTCCGACGAGGGCCGCAAGCCCCGCCGCCTCGATCAGTGGGCCCGCGCCACCCTGCAGCACCTGCGCCCGGCCATCGTCGCCCGCGGCCACCAAGGGCCCGTCGGCGTCGACGCCTTCCTCTACCGCACCCTCGACGGCGCCCTGCGGCTGCACCCTTTGGTCGAGCTGAACCCGCGGTGGACGATGGGCCGCCTCGCCCTGGCCTTGGAGCCCCTGATCGCCCCCGGCTCCACCGGCCGCTGGGAGATCGTGGCCGCCGGCAGCGTCGACCCCAACCCGCCGCCGCCCCTGCGACACCAGGGCCGCCTGCGCCAGGGCGTGGTCTTCACCACCGAGCCGCGGCCCCAGGCCCGCTTCTGGAGCCGCCTCGTGATCAGCCCGCCGTCGGCAGGAGCTGAAGCGAGCCCACCGCCTGATCCGCCGACCTGATCGAGCCCACGAGGCCGCTCATCTCGCCCATCGCGCTGGCCGAGAGCGCGTCCAAGGTCAGCTCCAGGCCCGCGACCTCGCCCTGACCGGTGCGGGCGGTGGCCCGCCAGCCGCTGCCCTCGGTGGACTGCTGCACCACCAGCACCAGCGGATGCTTCTGACCGGCGAAAGAGAGCACCCCGCCTACGCCAAAGCGCAGGCGGTCGGCGCAGGCCCCCTCGGCGGAGAGCCCCTCGTAGCCCTGGCCGGCCTTGGGAAAGGAGATGCGCTCGGGCTCGCTCACCGCGAGGTCCACCCACAAGGAGGCCGGCACCGCCTGCCCGTCGAGGGTCCAGCTCCCCACCCAGGTGCCCAACAGGAAGCTGCGCATCGCCCCCGCCGACACGCCCGCGCCGTCTTCCCAGCGCGCCACCGACACGACGGCCTCGCCGCAGTAGTCGGCCACATCGACCTCTCCGCGCAGCGCTCCCGCCGAAGCGCGCTCTGGCCCCGCCACCGACCCACAACCCAGCAGGCAACCGAGCAGACCAACCCGCATCACAGCCTCCAACACGGACTCCCTCACGGATGGAGGCGGCGAAGCTTGAGGGTCAAGTTGCGCCACGGCTCCCCGGGGTGGCCGCCCCATAGAGGAAGAGGCTGGCCACGCCGCGCAGCACCACCGACAAGGGCAGGGAGGGATCGCCGCACCAGGCCACCGCCGCCGCGAAGACGCTGAGCAGGTAGGAGTCGGCCAGGATCGAGGGCGGCAAGGCCGATCGAAGCTCACCCCGGGCCAGCGCGGCGCCAAAGCGGTGGGCCAGCACGAGGCGCATCGGATCGCGGGTCATGCCGCTCACCTGCGCGGAGACCCGGCGAAAGACCATCATGCCCACGTCGAGGAAGAGCCGCGGCTCGGCCTGCCAGCGCTCGGCCACCGAGTCGCAGAAGGCGTCGAGGAAGCCGTCGATGCCCACCTCGGGCCCCAGGGCCTGCAGCCGTGCCACATGCTCCCCCTCGGCCTCGAGCAGGAGCATGGCCAGCACATCGTCTTTGG
>JBEIQK010000910.1:0-2444 GCA_040376505.1 Alphaproteobacteria bacterium
CCAGGGCGCCTCGATCGGCTCTGGGGCGGTCGGCGCGAGAGGCGCAATTTGGGGCGCTTCGGCCGGGGCGACCTCCACCATTGGGGCCGCCTCGGCGGCGCGTCGACGCCGGGGTGCAGGGGCCTCGACCGGCGCCGCAACAGGCTCCACCGCCACGGGGGCGGAGAGGATCGGCGGCAGCGCAGGGTCCTCGGCGCGGGCGGCGCCACCGTGGAGCGAGAGGGCGGCCAGCGTCAGGATGGACTTAGACAGACGAGGCACGCAGCATCTCCTCGGCGCGGTCGATGCGCGCCTCCAAGCGGCTCCACAGCTCCGCGTCGGTGGACAGACCCTCAGCACGCGAGAGGCGGGCCCGCAGGCTGGCCAGCTCCTGGGCGCTGCGGGACAGCTCGGCGCGCACGGGATCGAGGGGATCGGTGGGCAGGGCCACAAATCCAGGGGACTGGAGCAGGGCGCGCAGGCCCTGACCGTCGGCGTCCCAGGTGGGATCGGCCGCGAGCCGATTGGCGTAGGCGCGCAGGGCGACGGCGCCCGCCAGCAGCTCCTGGCGCCGATGGGACTGAGCCTGGGCCGCGCCTTCGAGGATGGCGCCGCCGGTCCAGCGGTCGAGCTGCCGGGCCTGGGCCGCGAAGCCCACGCCGACGCCCAGGATCAGCGCCACGGTGGTGAGCACCCGCGTCGCGCGAAGCACCGGCGCCGGCTCGGGGGGCTGCGCCACGGCCGCGGGCGAGGGCCCGGGGTGGAGCGCCCGGCAGGTGCCGCAGGCAGGCGCATAATAACTGTTCAACATTCCACAAACCTGACATGTCCAGGGGTGGTCCGTCATGCGGCCCTCCGACCCAGAAAGAGGGAAGAAAAGGCCCGCCAGGGCGCCTGAGCGACGCCCGCCAACGCGCGGGCCGCCGGAACAAACTGCCCACGCACCTGCCAGCTATCGGGCGGGGAGAACATGGCCTTGACGAGATCTCGGCGCTGAACCAGCGAGAGCGGCCCCATGACCTCGAGGCCGATCCACAGTGACCCGTCCACGGCGCTGCGCGAACGGATCTCCATCGGGATGGCCTCGACCTCGTCGGCGCCGAGGTCCAGCACCACCAGCACCTGATCGGGGAGCTCGGGCAGGCCCGCACAGAGGACGCCCATGCCCTCCTCGGCGAGGTCGCGGCTCTCGCCGGAGGCGAGCACCTGGTGGCCCATCGGATCGAGGAGGTAGACCGGGTAGGTGCGAGTGACCCGATGCGACCGGCGCTGCTGCGGGCGCTCGATGGCCACCGCCACCGCGGCGAGCAGCACGACGCAATTGTAGAGGTTGAAGAGGGCGGTGCTCACCAGGGCCAGGGCCTCGGAGGGGCGCTCCTCGACGCGCAGCGGGGTGGCCGCCAGCGCGGCGAGGCAGAGCGCCAGCAGGACGAGGTTGGGCGCCGCGCTGCGCCAGTCGAAGTGGATGGCGTCGAGGCGCGCCCCCTTCACGGTGACGTTGAACTTGCCCTGGCGCGGCGCGACCCAGGCCAGGGCGGTCACCAGCGCGGTGTACGGCGCCAGCGCCGCCTCATAGACCTCGGCCCAAAAGGCCTGGCGCATGCCCCGGCTGCCCGAGTCGCCGCCCATGATGGCCAGCATCATGTGGGGCACCACATAGGCGAGCATCACGAGGGGGTGGGCCTGCACGGGGCGGAGGTCAAAGAGCAGGTAGGAGATGGGCGCCAGAAAGAAGATCAGGCGCGGGAGGCCAAACTGAAAGTGCAGGGCGGCGTTTAAGTAGGCGAGGCGCTGGGGCCAGGAGAGACCCGGCATCCACAGGGGGTTGTCGAGGCGGAGGATCTGCGTCATCCCGCGCGCCCAGCGCACCCGTTGGGCGACGTGAAAGGCGTAGCGCTCGGTGGCGAGGCCGGCGGCCTGGGGCACGTCGAGGTAGGCGGAGCGCCAGCCGCGGGCGGCCATTCGCAGAGAGGTGTGGGCGTCTTCGGTGACGGTCTCCACGGCGATGCCGCCGACCTCTTCGAGGGCGCTGCGGCGGAGCACTGCGCAGGAGCCGCAGAAGAGCACGCTGTTCCAGAAGTCATTGCCGATCTGTACAGCGTGGTAGAAGATCGCGTTCTCGGAGGGCATCCGGCCGTCGAGGCCGAGGTTCCGCTCGAAGGGATCGGGGTTGTAGAAGTAGTGGGGGGTCTGCATCAAGGCGAGCTTGGGATCGGCCACAAAGGCGCCCACCGTCACGCTCAGGAAGCTGCGCACGGGCACATGGTCGCAGTCGAAGATGGCGACCAGCTCGCCCTGGGTGCCCGCCAGGGCGGCGTTGATGTTGCCGGCCTTGGCGTGCTTGTTGTCGGCGCGGGTGACGTGCGAGACGCCGTAGTCGGCGGCGAATTGACGGAACTCGTCGCGGCGGCCGTCGTCGAGGATGTAGACCTTGAAACGGTCGTGCGGGTAGTCCAAGTGGTGCG
>JBEIQK010000994.1:0-2100 GCA_040376505.1 Alphaproteobacteria bacterium
GTGACCTGGGGCAGGATCGACAGGCCCTTGGCGCAGCGAATCGGCCCCAGACGCTCGGCCACCACGAGGGGGTGCGGAAGCCCTCCCAATTCGGCCGCAGCGGCGAAGACCTCGTAAGGGCCAACCAGATCGAGCTCTTCGGTTCCGTCAAAGGCGAGCAGTCCAGGGTGTTGCATGGAGCCTCCGAACCGCCCCCTAACGAGGCGGCGGGCAGAGCACCGGCCAGCCCTGACAGAGGGCCTCCACCATCTGCGCGGCCAGCACCCGCGAGCCACTCCAGGTGAAGTGGACGCCATCGCCGGCCCGCGCTGGGAATCGAGCGCCCGTGGGGCCCAACAGGTGCAGCGAGAAGCGGCGCCCGCCCAGCGAGAACACGGCCTCGGTGGGCACAAAGTGCACAGAGGGGTGCCGCTCGGCCTCGGCGGCCAGCACGGCGTTGAGCGCGTCGGCGGTGCGCTGGTGGGCCGCCCCCTTCATGCCCGGCAGGCCCATCCACCAGACCGTCGCGCCGGCCTCGCTGAGAAGGGCCATCACGGCGCCCGCGCGGCGCTGGTACTCATCTGACCAGGCCGCCGACCAGCGCGGGGCCGCGCCGCCCGGGAGCCGCACGTTCTGTCCATCATTGGCCCCCATCAGCACCAGCACGGCCTCGGGCGCCGGGCCGGCGGCGAGGCGCCGACGCAGGGCGGCGGGCCAGTCGAAATAGTCGGGGCGAACCAGGCCGGTGTTGGGTCGACTGTCCACCTGCACCTGGGCGCGGCCGGTGGCCTCCAGCAGGGCTTCGACCCGCGGGCCGGCCATGTTGATGAGGGAGTCGCCGAAGACCCAGACGTGGAGCGGATCTTCGGCGGTGGGATCGCGGGGAGCGGGGGGCGGCGCCGGCGTCGACAGTGCAATCGGCGCCGCCTCCGGCGCGGGCGGCGGATCGGGCGGCGGCAGCGCCGGCTCCTGCCGACCGGCCAGCGCCCGCAGGGCCGCCCGGGGTCGATCGAGGCCCAAGCCACCCACCGAAGCGGCGAGGGGCTCCACCAGCGCCAGTCCGAGGGTGCGCAGCTCGCTCTCCGGCGCCCGGGCCACCCGCTCCACCAGGGCCGGCGCGTTGAGCAGGGCGGCGCCTAAGAGCGCGAGGTAGACGATCCCCAGGGTCTGTCGAAGCGGGAGGGTGGGCGACATGGCGGCGCTCAGAACTGAAAGTAGATGAAGGCGGCCACGCCATCGGGCCCCAGGGCGTCGATCGCCATCAGGCCGAAGGCGACGAGGCCCGCGAAGACCACCGCCGGGAGGCGCGCCACCCACCGATCGATCGCGGGGCCCAGGTCGCTCGGCAAGGCCTGGGCGCCCAGCGGGAGGATGAGCGCCAGCGCCACCGGAAGATTGAGGCGGGGCGCCTCCAATTGCGGGCCGCCCAAGGCCAGGAGCACCGTCTGGGCCTCCTCCAGCGAGGGGGCGCGAAAGGGCACCCAGGCCAGGGCGACGAGGTGAAAGACCACCAGGGCCCGCAGCAGGCCCACGGCGCCGCCCTGCGGCGGGCGATGGAGCCCGAGCGCCCGCTCCCCCACCAGAAAGAGCCCGTGCAGGGCGCCCCAGAGCACAAAGCGCCAGTCGGCCCCATGCCAGAGCCCGCCCAGCAGCATCGTGATCAGCAGGTTCGCCGCGGTGCGCCCTGCCCCGCCCCGCCCACCGCCCAGCGGAAAATACAGATAGTCCCGCAGCCAGCGAGAGAGCGTGATGTGCCAGCGCCGCCAGAATTCCTGAAAAGACTGTGCGGCGTAGGGCCGATCGAAGTTCTCGGGCAGCGACAGACCAAAGAGCAGCGACACGCCCAGGGCGATGTCGGTGTAGGCGCTGAAGTCACAGAGGATCTGCGCTGCGTAGCCATAGACCGCCAGGGCCGCCTCGGTCGCGCTGGCCGCGGTGGGGTTGGCGAAGACCGGATCAACCAGGGCACCGGCAAGCGTGTCGGCGAGCAGCACCTTCTTGGCGAGACCCACCAGAATCAGCCGGGCCGCCCGCGGCGCCTCAAGGGCCCGGGGCGGCGGGGCCTCCAGTTGGGGGATGAGCTCGCCCACCCGCACCAGGGGCCCGGCGACGAGGTGCGGA
>JBEIQK010000027.1:0-19552 GCA_040376505.1 Alphaproteobacteria bacterium
CCTCCAGGCGCTGGAAGGCTGGCAGCGGACACCGTCGAACACCCCCCGTGGCGACGGCGGTGACGATGGCGTCGAAGAGGTTGGACTTGCCTACCCCGTTGGCCCCCACCACACAGGTGAAGGCCCCGAAGCGCACATCGATGCCATCGAGGTTCTTGAAGCCATCCACCTTCAAGCGCGTGAGCATGGCCCTGCCTCCGAGCCCCGCCTAACTCCCCCGCCGTTCGGCCAGCCGGCGGGCCCACCAGGCGAGGCGCTCGCGGATGGTCTTCTCGTTGCCGCCCTCGGTGGGCTGGTAGAAGCGCGGCAGAGCGAGGCCCTCGGGGCCGTAGGGCTGCTCGACGATGTGGTCGGGAAAGTCGTGGGGGTAGAGGTAGGCCCGGCCGTGGCCGAGCGCCTTGGCGAGCCCTGTGGGCGCGTTGCGCAGGTGCAGCGGCACCGGCAGGGCCCCCGTCTTGCGCACCAGATCGAGGGCCGCGTCGATGGCCTTGTAGGCGGCGTTGCTCTTGGGCGCCGTCGCCAGGTAGGTTGTGGCCTGGCCGAGCAGGATGCGGGCCTCGGGCATGCCGATGCGGGCGATGCCCTCCATCGCCGACACGGCCACCTGCAGCCCGCGCGGATCGGCGTTTCCGACGTCCTCGGCGGCGAAGATCACGAGGCGGCGCGCCAGGAACATGGGGTCTTCGCCCCCCTCGATCAGCCGGGCCAGCCAGTAGAGCGCCGCGTCGGGCTCCGAGCCGCGCAGGGACTTGATGAAGGCCGAGACCACGTCGTAGTGCGCGTCGCCATCGCGATCGTGGAGCAGGGTCACCCCAAGCTCGGCGAGGCCCGCGAGGCTCAGGCGCCCGCGATCGGCGAGGCCTTCGAGCAGGCCCAGGGCCCGCCGCGCGTCGCCGTCGACCACCTGGGCGATGCGCAGCAGCAGGCCCTCTTCGGGCACCAGCCCCCGGTCGCCCAGGCCGCGCTCTGGGTCGCGCAAGGCCCGCTCCAACAGGCCCACCAGCTCGGCCGGCGTGATGGCCTGCAGGATCAGCAGCTCAGTGCGGCTGCGCAGGGCCGGCACCAGATGAAAGGCCGGGTTCTCGGTGGTGGCGCCCACCAGCAAGATGCGGCCGGACTCGACGTGGGGCAGCAGGGCGTCTTGCTGGGCCTTGTTCCAGCGGTGAATCTCGTCGATGAAGAGCAACAGGCGCCGCGGATCGAGGGGCAGGTCGGCGTCGAGCACCTTGCGCAGCTCGCCCACCCCGTCGAGCACGGCCGAGAGCGCCACGAAGCGAAACCGCCCGCTGCTGGCCACACAGCGAGCCAGGGTGGTCTTTCCGGTGCCCGGCGGCCCCCAGATCACGATCGAGCGCAGCCGCCCGGCCTCCAGCGCCGCCCGAAAGGGGGCCCCCTGCCCCACGAGGTGCGCCTGACCGACGATCTCATCGAGGGTGCGCGGGCGCATCCGCTCGGCCAAGGGGGCCGCGGTCACGGCTGGGCCTCCACCAGGCCGCCCGGGGTCCAGCGGTAGATCTCGGTGGACAGCGGGTGCTTCGAGCGGCTGTAGACCTCCAGCGTGAGGCCCGGCAGCGCCTTGTGGCCCGCCTCACCCGACGCGTAGAGCAGGGTGCCCTGCTCGGGGATGGCGATCCACAGCGGGCCCTTGGCGGCGAGGCTGGCCCAGGGTTCGGCGGCCAGCACGAGGCTGCTCACGAAGGGGTTGCCGGTGATCACAAAGGCGCCGTGCCCCAGATCAACAGGCTCCGCTGCGCCCGCCCGGCTGACAGCGCCCGGCAGCAGCTTCTCGCGGAGCTGGCGATCGGGCACCCCGAGGGCGTCGAGCTCCGCCTCGCCCAGGTAGCGAATCGCCTGGGGGGTGTCGTGGACATACACCACCACGAGATCGCCCACCAGCGGCTCTTGCTGCAAGGCCGGCGCCCCGCTCTCCACCACCGCGGCGGCGAGGCTGCGGGCCCGCACCACCGGCACCGTCGTCCCCAGGGTGGCTGGAGCAGGGCGCACCGCCAGGGTCAGGGTGTCGATCAGCGCCGCCACCTGCTCTTTGCAGGCCCGCTTGGCGCCGCCGCACCGCGCGTAGAGGCCGGCCCCGTCGATGTTGTAGGGCTGCTTTGGGCAGGTAAGCGTCAACGCGCCGGGGCTGGCGCTGGCCACCGCGCACTCCGGCAGGGCCCGCGCCAGCTCCTTTTGCAGGGCGGCAGCGTGATCATCGAGGGACCAGCCGCGGGCAGCGGCCGGGAGGGCGAGGGCGAGGGCGAACCACATGGGGCCTGCCCTATCCAGCTTTGGCGAGGCCCGAACGGCCGAAGATCCGCCCCAGCGCAGGGGCTTAACGGATCCACCCTCCTGAACGAACAACGAACTTTCACCCAACCGATCGGTCGAAACTTCGTTACAGCCGCAACACACCTGATGGAAACAAGGGGCGCCCTGAATTACGGCCAAAACGCCACCCTGACGAGATTCCGCCCCCTGTCTCAGATCAGGGCCCGGTACCGCTTGACAAGCCCCCGACACTCTGCGGGAATTGATCAAGCTGACCCTGGGCGCCCCGCCGGATCGGGGAACGCCACCGCCAACTTTGGCTGGAGAAGACATGGAGACCCCTTGGCGCCAGATCGGACGCTACCAGATCGATCACCAGATCGGCGTGGGCGGAATGGCGCTGACCTTTCGCGGCAAGCTCGGTGGCGTGGGCGGCTTCGAGAAGCTCGTCGTCATCAAGCTCATCCACCCCAGCCACGCCGGGGACACCAGCTTCCTCGACATGTTCCTGGATGAGGCCCGCCTCACGGCCCGCCTGACCCACCCCAACATCGCCCAGATCTTCGAGATCGATGTCCACCAGGGTCTGCCCTACATCGTGATGGAGCTGGTGAGCGGCCCCAACCTCTCCCAGGTGCAGCGCAAGCTCGGCACCCCCACCGCCGCCGACTATGGGCCGATCGCCCGCCTGATGGCCGGCGTGGCCCGCGCGCTCTCCCACGCCCACCAGCTCACCGACGACGAAGGCAAGCCCCTTCACATCATCCACCGCGATGTGAGCCTCGGCAACATCGTGGTGGCCCCCACCGGCACCGCCAAGCTGATCGACTTCGGCATCGCCCGATGGGCCAACCGCAACCACATGACCGAAGTGGGTGTTCTCAAAGGAAAAACACAGTACCTCGCCCCGGAGCAGATGGCCGGCAAGACCGATCAGCGCGTGGACATCTACCAGCTCGGCGTCTGTCTGTACTGGCTGTGCGCCGGGGTGCCCCCCTACGGGGGCGACAACACCCTGGCCATCTGGACCGCCCAGATGGAGGGCAAGCTCCGGCCGATCACCGAGGTGGTGCCCACCTTCCCGCCCGGCCTCGCCGCCGTCATCGCCAAGGCGATGGCCACCCATGTCGAGGATCGCTACCAGACCGCCGCCGACCTCGCCGAGGCGCTGTCTGCCCTCGCCCAAAGCGATCCCGCCCTGCAGGCCACCGACGAGGACGTGGTCAGCTGGCTCCACCGCCTCTTCCCCGACACCGAGTGGGGGAGCTGGAACCAGCGCCTGCGCGAGCCCGCCTCGGGCAGCCTCTCCGGCCTCTCCCGGCCAAACCTGCCCATCGAGGCCGGCAGCTACTCCAGCGCCACCGGCAGCCGGCCCCTGACCGCGCCGATCACCGGCGGGCAGCCCCGCCCGCAGGGCACCCAATCCACCCAGACCCAGACCCAGGCGATCCCAGCGCCCACCCCTGCCCAGCGCTGGGGCCGCCTCGCCGGCGGCGCCGCCTTCATCGCGCTCACCGCGCTGCTGGCCCTCTCGCTCACCCAGGAGCCCGAGGCGCCGCCCCCCGAGGCCCTCACCGCCGCAGAGCCAGGGCCCGAGGTGCGCGCCGCCGCCCTGCTCGACCAGGCCGAGGCCGCCTTGTCGGTGCCCGATCTGGCCCTCGCCCGCAGCCTGATCGAGCAGGCGAAGACAGGCGCGATGGCCAGCCCCGAGGTGGAGATCCGCTACCTGCGCGATCTCAAGACCTTGGAGTACCAGGAGACGCTGGCCAAGGGGCGCGCCGCCTTGGCAGAGGGCCGCTACGACGAGGCGCGCCTGATCGCCCGCACCCTGCTGGATGTCAACGTCGAAGACGCCGCTGCGCGCGCGATCCTCGACGGGGTGGTGGCGGCGACCCGCCCACCGCCGCCACCGCCATCCCCGAGCGCCTGCGCCGAGCGCAGCCAGCCCGAGCTCGTGACCGTGGTGATCAACGGCCCCGTGGGCGCAAGTGTGGATGTGGACGACGTCAACGTAGGGCTCGTGCCTGCGACCACCCGGGTGACCCCCGGCGTTCATCGGATCGCGGTGCGCAAGGCCGGCTTCATCACCTTCGAGGAGTCGAGCAACTTCCGCGGCAAATCCACGACGATCACCGCCGTCCTCGACCCCAAGCCTCCCGAACCCCAAGCCGTGGTGGCAACGCCAACCCCTCCGCCGCCCGCCCCGGAGCCCACTCCGCTCCCGGTGGTGCCGCCGCCCACCCCCGAAGAGCTCGCCGCTGCCCACCCACCCGAGCTGCCTCCAGCCCCCACCACCGGGCCCACCGCCGAGCCCGCCACCCAGGTGGACCGCACCCGCACCCCGGGCCAGGGCTCCACGGCCTCGACCTCCCGCACCAACCAGGCGACCCCCAACTTCGCCGCGATGGCCGATCCCTCCGACGCAGGCTCCACGCCCACGCGCAGCGCCAGCGCCCCAGCCGCGGTCTCCGTCCGCCCGCCGGTGGCGCGGGGCGCCAAGCGGGCACCCAGCCCCGCCACCCCCGCACCGGCGCCGGTCGCCAGCCCGACAACGCCCACGCCGAGCCCCGACCTGCGGCCCGCCATCGGCGGCGCCAAGTCCCCCGAGGCCGTCTCGGCCACCGCCGCCGCGCCCAACTTTGCCGCGGTGCCCGACGCCGCCCCCACAACCCCCACCACCCAACCCACGGCGGCCGCCCCCTCCAAGGTGCCCGCCAACATCGACGCCATCTCGCTCGGCGATCTGGCCAAGGTGCTCAGTCGGGTTGAGGCCGACGCCATCGCCCGGGGCGCGCCGCCCGACAAGGTCAAGGGCGTCACCCGCGAGTTGTACGCGAAGTGGACCAGCCACCACCCCTCCCCTTCCGTGTACCAGATGCCCGCCGCGGCCATGTCCAACCTGATCGTCAGCCGCGCCGCCTCCAGCAAGCGCGACATCAGCTCCGCGTTGGTGACCACCTATGGCCCCCGTTGACGAAAACGCCTCCTCCGCCAAGGAACCCTCGATGAACCCATCGTTTAGACAGCTCCTGCCCCTCCTCCTGGTGATGGGATGGTCATCGGCCGCCCATGCTGTCGACATCCGGGTCTCCGCCTTCGGTGATGTCACCGCCGGCATCACTGCTGGTGACCCCGCCAACGCCGAGGACGCCGCCAACTTCGACAAGTATGGCGATGACATCTGGCCGGTCAACACAAACTCCGGCGTGGGCACGATGGGCACCGACTTCATCATGCTGGCCGATCTGACCAACAACCTCACCTGGCTGGGTGAGATCAATTTCCAGGCCCTGCGCGACAGCAGCACCGAGTACGAGGTCGACGTGGAGCGATTCCTGGTCGACTACCGGGTCAACCAGGCCCTCAACATTCAGACCGGCCTCTTCTTTACGCCGATCGGTCTGTACAACCGTTTCTTGTACTCCCGCGCCTGGCTGGTGAACTCGATTCAGATCCCCGACATGTTCGAGGAGGAGTTCAACTTCGCCCCCAGCCACACCTCGGGCATCATGGTGCACGGCGGCTTCTTTGCGGGCGGCTCCAACACCATCAACTACGCCGTCTCCGTCGGCAACGGCCGCCACGACGTCCCCGACGAGACCACCTACGCCCGCGACGCCACGCCCTTCTCTGAGACGGCCGGCCTCGTCGAGCTGCTGGTGCCCGGCTTCAAGACTTCACGCGTCGGCGTCTCGGGCTGGACCGACACAATCGAGACCTTCAAGATCGACGACTACAACGTCACCGTCGACGTGAGCGATCCGGCTGGCTTTGAAGAGGTGCGCCTGCGCGACGTGGGCTTCAACCCCTTCGTCTCCCTCGAGACCCGCTATGTCTCGCTCTTCGGCGAGTATGTCTTTAGCCACATGACCGATCTCGAGGGCAACCTGCCCGAAGACAGCTACGACTACCACGGCGCCATGGCCGAGCTGTCCTTCCACGTCGCCCGCCGGAAGGTGCACCCCTACGTGCGCTTCGACATGACCAAGCTCCCCGAAGACGGCGGCGGGCCCTTCTTGTCGCTGCGTGGCCTGGGTGGCAACGACATCCATCGGGTCTGGGTACCCGAGACGACCAATCTGCTGCTCGGCGCCGCCTACGACGCGCACAAGCACGCCCGCCTGAAGGCGGAGTACGGGTACTTCATGAACGGTCCCCGCCCCATGCACGCGATCACGACGCAGGTGGCCTATGGCTTCTAGCCGCCTCCTCCTGCTTGGGCTCTGCGTCTCGCTGCCCGTCTTCGCCCAGGAGGTGCTACCGGCCGCTCCTGCGCCCCCACCTCCGCCGCCGGTCGCCCCTCCGGCAGTGAGCGATGGCCTCGTGGTGATCGTTCACTCCGGCGTCAAGCTCGACGAGATCACACCGGCCAAGGTGCGCAAATTCTACCTGAACATGGCCCCCGCCTTCCCCGGCGGGGTCAAGGTGGAGTCGGTTGACCTCAAGGATGGCAGCGGCATCCGGCCCCTCTTCCTCGAAAAGGTATTGGGTATGTCGGCCGAGGAGCTCGATCGCCACTGGATCGAGCGCCAGTACCAGACGGCCAACGCCGTCCCCGATCGCCTCACCTCCGACGCCGAGGTGATCGCCTGGGTGGCCAAACACGAAGGCGGGATCGGCTTTGTTCACGCCAGCGCCATCCCTGCCGGCACCACCCAAGTCAAGGTCATCTTGACCGTAGAAAAGTAGGCCCCATGCGCGCCGTCGGACTGGTTCTCCCGCTGCTTCTTGCCGGCTGCCCCAAGCAAGGCAAGATCAGCAATCTGGCCACCCCCGAGGTCAGTCACATCCGCTGGTCGGGCGGCGCGCGAAACGAGGCCCGCGTCAGCCTGGGCCGCACGCTCTTCTTCGAGCCTCGGCTCTCCGCCACCGAGAAGATGAGCTGCGCCACCTGCCACCGGCCCGAGTTGGGCTTCTCCGACGGGCACGAAAAGGCCATCGGCGTGAACGGCGACACCCTGCCCCGCCACACGCCGAGCCTCTTCAACCTCGCCTGGTCGCCCACCTACTTCTGGGATGGGCGGGCGACCAGCCTCGAAGAGCAAGCCCGCGGGCCCCTGCTCGACCCCAAAGAGATGGGCATGACCGAGGCCCAGGTCACCGAGCGCCTCCGCGCCCTGTCCGGCTACGCCCCGCTCTTCAGCGCCGCCTTCGGCGACCCGGCCGTGACGATGGAGCGGGTCACCCAGGCCCTTGCTGACTTCCAGCGAAGCCTCGTGGTCGCCGACACGCCCTTCGATCGCCACCTCGCCGGCGACGAGAGCGCGCTGTCTGCCGAGGCGAAGGCCGGGCTGGCGCTCTTTGTGGGCAAGGCCGACTGTATTCTCTGCCACTCGGGCCCCAACCTCACCGACGGGCAGTTTCACAACACGGGTGTGCCCAACAGCGAAGACCTGGGCCGTCACGAGCTCGATCTGGTCGGCGACTTTCACCAGTCGCCCTATGCCTTCTTGAACACCTTTCGCTCGTTCAAGACGCCCGGCCTGCGCAACATCGATCAGTCGCCGCCCTACATGCACAATGGCAGCATCCCCACCCTCAAGGCGGTGATCGACTTCTACGACCTTGGCGGCCAGCACCCCGATCCCACCGGCCGCTCCCGCAACGTGCACCCCCTGCAGCTCTCCGAGGCCGAGAAGGCCCAACTGCTGGCCTTCTTGGGCGCGCTCTCGGCGCCCCTGCCGGTCGAGGCCCCGCCCCTGCCCTGAGCGCTCAGGGCGACAGCCTGACCGCCAGGGTCTGCAGCACCACGGTGCTCTCGCCGGGTCGGCCAGCCGGGAGCGCGGTGCGGCGGAGCGCCTCGGTGGCGCAGCGGTCGAAGGATGAGCCCGCCACGGCGCCGTTGACCCGCTCCACCCGCCGAACCCGGCCGGCGCCGTCGGCCAGCAGTCGGTAGGTGACCGCCCCCGCCTCGTCTGGGGTGGCCCGCGCGGCACACTGCTCGAGGCGCGGCTCCCGCTCGGCCATCGCGCGCTGCACCGCGGGCTGGGGCGTCCCGCCGTGAACCTCCAGGGAGCCCATCACCACGCGATCCTCGGGCCGGTCTCCCGATGCAGTCGAGCCGGGCGTGCAGGAGGGCAGCCGGGCAGGGTCCACCGCGGGCGCACCGGCCAGGGCGGCGTCCCAGGGCGCCGGCGCGGGCAGCAGGAGGTTCGGCTCGGCATGGCCCGCCGCCGCGAGCAGGGAGAGCACCATCCACAGATCGCCGGCCTCTGTACCCGCGTCGCCGACGACCGTGAGGCCATGGGGCCGCCCCGCTGCAGCCAGATCGCTGGCGATGAGCGCGCGGATCGCCGGCCGATCGAGCCCCTCCGGCCCGTTCGGGACCTGCCCGTTGGCCGCCTCGCAGCGCCGCCAGGAGAGACCGTCTCTGTGCAGATAGTACACCAGCGTGTCGGTGAACTCTGCCCGACCCCCCAGCCCAATGCGCACCCGCAGGGCCGCCTCCGTCGAGAGGCCGCGCAGGCGCAGCTCGATCGAGGTCACCCCCGCCGACTGGGCGCTCTGCACCAGCAGGTTGAGGCGCTCGGCCGAGGCCGCCGCCTCGATCTCGACCGCGGCCCGCGTCTCGCCGCCCACGAGGGCCTCGCGCAGGGCGCCCTGGAGGGCAGCGGGGGTCGCCTCCACCGACTCGGCGTTGATCCACACCGGGCCCGCCGCCGGCACGGTCAAGCGGGGCGGAGCGGCCAAGGCCAGCACCGAGACCAAAAACAGACTCACCATGAACGAACCTGAACCCAGGAGGAAGGCAAGGATAGGCGCCCGAGCCGAGCCACTCTAACCAGACCACCGCCGCCGGCCCGCCCTGGCCCGATCCTTGCATTCCTGGCGTATGCCCTCTGGAGAATCCGGCATGTCCACCTACGCCACCCTGCACAATGACCTCCTCCGTCAACACCACCGCTGGGCCTGCCTTGGCGATGCGGCCAACCTCACCCGCTACGATCACGCGCTGGCGCGGGTGATCGCCCATACCTGGGGGAGCTGCGAGGACTGCGGCCAGGGCATCGACGAGCGCCGCCTGCAGCGCGATCCGGCCGCCACCCGCTGCTGGGCCTGCGCCAATTCGCCCGTCGCCTTGGGCTGAATCGCACAGACTCTCCGCCGCAAGACACCGACGCCCCCCGGGGACGCGCCTGCGCCCGAATGGAGATAGGCAGGTCGGCCGCGGCCGGAGACCGAGCCGGCTCCCCGCCGCGGCCCCCGCGCAGCCCTTGAGGGACCGTGAGCACCAGCAGCCCGCCCATCCCCCTCCTGCCCGCCCGCTACACGCTCGTGCCCACCCCCGAGCGCTCCCTGCTCGGCAAAGGCGGCGCCGCCGAGGTCTGGCGGGTCCGCGATCAGGCCCTCGGCGTCGACGTGGCGCTCAAGATCCTCCGCAGCGAGGGCTCGCGCGTGCAGGCCCGCCTGGAGCGTGAGGCGGTGCTGGCCAGCCGGGTCGTGCACCCCAACGTCATCGCCCTGCACGACGTGGG
This sequence comes from Alphaproteobacteria bacterium, assembly GCA_040376505.1. Classification (GTDB taxonomy): domain Bacteria; phylum Myxococcota_A; class UBA796; order UBA796; family UBA2385; genus JBEIQK01. The sequence goes on from JBEIQK010000027.1 coordinate 9,741, forward strand.
GCGCACCCCCGACAACAAGAGCTTCCTCGCCTTTGCCCTGGCCAACGGCGGCTCGATGCTGGAGATGAGCGCCGATCCGCCCCCCTGGGCCGAGCTGCGCGAGCTGCTCATCCAGGTGCTCTCGGCCCTGGGCGCCCTGCACTCCCGTGGGATCCTGCACCTCGACGTGAAGCTGAGCAACCTGCTCCTGCACCGCGAGGGGCGCGAACGCCTCGTCTGGCTGGCCGATCTCGGCGTGGCCCGCGCGCTGTGGGACGAAGAAGACAACGACACCGCCGTGGTCGGCACCGTCTCCTACATGTCCACCGAGCGCCTGACCGGCCGCCACGCCGCCTGGTGCCCTGCCACCGACCTCTTCGCGCTGGGCGCCGTCGCCTACCGCATCTTGAGCGGCCGGCTGCCCTTTCCGGCCCGCGACCCCTCCGCCGCCCTGGCCGAGCGTCAGCGCCCGCCCCTGACCCTGCCCCTGCGCGACGGCTACCTCGCCCCCGCCGGCCTCGACGCCGTGATCCTGCCGATGCTGGAGCCCGATCTGCGCGCCAGACCCGATCTCGCCGCCGACGTGATCCGCGCCCTGCAGGCCCTGCCCGAGCCCGGCCGCGCCCTGCCCCCTTCCCCCGGACGCCGCAGCGCCCCCGGCGTGCCGCCCCGCTTCTCGCCGCCGCCGGCACCCACCCCCAGCCAGCTCCGCCGGGCCCGGCCCCGCCGCAAGCTGCCCCAGACCCCCGCCCTGCTCCTGCACCGCGAGATCGACCTCGTCGGCCGCGACACCGAGCTGGAGACCCTGTGGCGGGCCGCGCGCACCGCCATGCGCAGCCGCCGGCCCCTCCTCCTGGAGCTGACCGGCCCCTGGGGTGTCGGCCGCACCCGCCTCGTCGAGGAGTTCACCCGCACCCTCGAAGAGGCCGGCCTCGCCGAGGGCCTGCGCCTCGACTACTCGGCCCGCCAGGCCCCCGATCGCGGCCTGCGCGGCGCCTGGCGGCGCATCCTGCCCGCCGCCCCCAATCGCGAGACCCACGTGCGCGAGGTGGCCACCCTCCTCGGCCGCGATCGCGGGGTCAGCATCGCCGAGTGTGTCCACGAGGCCCGCGCCCTCGCCGCCTGGATCGCCCCGCCCGAGGGTGCGGCGGCCAGCAACCGCTCGCTGGCCCGCGCCCTCTTCGTCGAGCACCTCGAGCGCCGGGCCTGGCGCGGCCTGTCCTGGCTCTGGCTCGAAGACGCCCACCTCGCCGAAGAGAACGACGATTGCTGGCCCATCGTCGACCTCCTCCTCACCCGCAACGCCCCGGTGCTGATCCTCACCACCACCCGGGCCGACGCCCCCACCCCCTCGATGGCCGAGCTGCGGGCCCGCCACCCCGAGCAGGTGCGCGAGCTGCCGGTTCACCCCATCGGCGGCCCCGACGCCGACACCCTGGTGGGCGCCCACCTGCCCCTCGACCCCGAGCTCACCCGCCGCCTCGCCCGCCACGCGGGCGGCAACGGGCGCGTCATCCGCGAGATCCTCACCTGGTGGATGCGGGTTGGCGCCCTGCAGGAGTCCGATCAGACCTGCGAGGCCGGCCGCGTGTGGACCCTGGCCCCCGAGGCCCCGCCCCTGCCGCGCAACCGCCGCGACTTCGCCCGCGAGCTGCTGCGCGAAATCGCCGGCGATCCCGACCGCTACCGCGCCCTGCTCACCCTGGCCCTCGCCGGCCCCGGCACCCCCGATTCCGTGATTGCCCGCGTGGCGGGCGCCGGCTTCGATCGCCTCGTGGTGGACGGCCTGATCGAGGTGGAGCGCGGCGCCGCCGTCGCCGTGCCCCCTGAGCTGGCCGAGGTGGTCTTCGAGGCCCTCTACGCCGAGCCGGCCGACATCCTCGACCTGCACAGCCGCCTCGCCGCCGCCTGGGCCGCCCAGGGCGACGACCCCGCCGTGATCGCCCGCGTCGGCGTCCACCGCGCCGAGTCCGGCGACCTCGCCGGCTCGCTGCCCTACCTCGACCGGGCCCTGCGCACCTGGTTCCACACCTGGCCCACGCCCGACCTCGCCGACCTCGCGCGCCGCACCCTCGCGGTGGCCGCCCGGGTCGGCCAGATCGGCGACGCCATCTGGACCAACGCCGCCCTCACCCTCAGCGACGCCCTGTGGCGCCAGGGCCAGGACGACGAGGTGGCCGAGCTCGACGCCATGGTGGCCGAGCAGACCCTCGACGTGGAGTGGGCCCTGCGCGCCCAACTCGCCGCCTCGCGCCGCGGCCTGTCCCAGTCCCCCCTGCCCGTGCGCACCGAAGGCGGCGCACGCCTGCGCACGCCCCTGCGGGCGGAGATCTTCCTCACCCGCGCCCTACGACGGGCCAACCAGCTCGACGCCGCCGGCGCGCTCGACGATCTGCACGAGGCCCTGGCCCACCGCCCCGAGCCCGCCCACGCCTGCCGCGCCCACCTGCTGCACGCCCGCTTGATCGCCCTGCGCGATCCGATGGTGAGCTGGCACGAGGCCCTGCGCGCCGTTGAGGTGGCCCGCGATCACGGCCTGCTGCGCCTGGAGGTGCTGGCCTGGGGGCTTGTCGCCGAGCCGATGGTGGCGCTCGGCCGCGCCACCGAGGCCATCGAGCGCCTGCGCGCTGGAGTGGCCCGCCTCAACACCCACGGCGACGTGCGCGCCGCCGCGGAGGCCACCTTGCACCTTGCCGGCGCCCTGCGCGCCGCCAGCCGGGAGGACGAGGCCCAGGCCGCCTGGGTCGAGGCCCAGATGGCGCCGCCGCCGGCCTATGGCACCATCGCCCTGGCCGCCCGCGAGTCGATGGCCATCCAGGCCGCCCTCGAGCGCCGCCCGGCCCTCATCCGTCGCTTCGCCGAGCGCCCCGGCGAAGATCCCGCCGCCCGCTGCGCCTGGTCGCTGCTGCTGCCCCTCGCTGAGCTGCTCTCCGGCGCGCCGGCGCCGATGCCCAGCCTCGATCTGCTGCCCCGCGCCACCGTCCTGGGGGTGGATGGCCAGTTGCTGATGTCGGCCACCGGCCTCGCCCTGCGCGAGCAGGGCCGCAGCACCGAGTCCGAGGACTGGGAGGCCGCCCGCCAGCGGGCCAACCGCGAGCGCGGCATCGAGGGCTCCCTCACCCTGGGCCTCGTCGACCGCCTCGCCGCCCGCTGGGCCTCGTCTGGAGCGCGCGGTTGATCAAGTACCTCGGCAGCAAGCGGCTGCTGGTGCCCTCCATCGTCGACGTCGCCCGCTCGCTGCCCGGCGTGCGGCGGGTGGTGGATCTGTTCAGCGGCACCAGCCGGGTGGGTCACGCGCTCAAGGCCGCCGGCTTCGCCGTCACCAGCAACGACCACAACGCCTACGCCGCCACCCTGGCGCGCTGCTATGTGCAGGCCGATCGAGAGGACTGGGAGGCGCCGGCCCGCGCCCTCCTCTCCGAGCTGTCGGCCCTGCCCGGCCGGGAGGGCTGGTTCACCGAGACCTACTGCCGCCAGAGCCGCTTCTTTCAGCCCCACAACGGCGCCCGCATCGACGTCATCCGCGAGGCCATCGCCGAGAAGTCGCTGCCGCCCTTGCTCGAAGCGATCCTCCTCGTCTCCTTGATGGAGGCCGCCGACCGGGTGGACTCCACCACGGGTGTACAGATGGCCTACCTCAAGCAGTGGGCGCCCCGGGCCAGCAAGCCCCTCGAGCTGCGCCTGCCCGCCCTGCTGCCCCGGGCCGAGGCCGGCCCCGGCTTCGCCCACGAGGCCGACGCCGTCGCCCTCGCCGCCGAGATCGAGGCCGACCTGCTCTACCTCGACCCGCCCTACAACCAGCACAAGTACCTGGGCAACTACCACATCTGGGAGAGCCTCGTTCGCTGGGACAAGCCCGCCGTCTACGGCATCGCCAACAAGCGCATCGACTGCAAAGACCGCACCAGCCGCTTCAACCGCCGCCGCGACCTCGGCCCGGCCCTGGCCGAGATCATCGCCACGGCCCGCGCGCGGATCCTGCTGGTCTCCTTCTCGTCGGAGGGCTTTTTGAGCCGTGAGGAGATCGTCTCTCTCCTCGCCGCCCGCGGCCCCGTGCGGGTCGTCGAGTTTGACTACAAGCGCTATGTCGGCGCCCGCATCGGCATCTACAACCCGGCCGGCGAGAAGGTGGGCGCCATCAGCCACACCGAAAACAAAGAGTACCTCTTTGTGGTGGGCGGCGACTGAGCCCGATCAGGGGCAGCGCGGCGCCTCAAAGGACCCGTGGTCGTAGCTGAACAGATCCGGCCGGGGCCCGGCCGGGATGGCGCAGCGCACCACCGTCTCGGATGTGGGCGGCATCTCGTCTGCCTTGGCCGGCGGGCCGGAGACCGTCTCCACCTTCCAGTCCATCTGACCGGTGCTGTAGTTTGCCTCGGCCGTGTTGCCGGCGAGGGCGCCCACCCCCTCGGGAAAGCTGTCGTAGAAGCGCTCGACGAGGCCGATCAGCGCCAGGGTGTCGCCCTGCCGCCGCCACTTGGTGGTGCGCATGCGCACTTCGCGTGAGCCCCCGAAGTAGCTGATCGAGAGCACATGCCGGGCCTCGTCGAGCTCCAGCTCGAAGGGCACGGGCGTGCCCTTCACGCCGCCGCACTGGGCGCAGACGGCATTGGGGGCCTCGCGCACCACGCCCTTCATCCGCAGGCGCAGGGTGGCCTGAAGCTCGTCGCCCACCGTGCGGCTGAGCAGGGCCACCTCGTCGGCGATGTTGTCGCCGTCGAGGTCTCCGCTGAGCTGCTGTACCACGGTCCAGCCCTCGGGCACCAGGGCGTCGGCCGAGGCGGCGGCCGGGGACAGCGCCGGAACCGGCTTCGACACCGGGGCGACCGCCGCAGGCTCCGCGGCGCAGGCGAGCAGGAGGGCGAGGATCACGCGCCCACCGGGAATTCCACCGCGCGGGTGCGGATGGCCTGGAGGATGCGCGCGGTAAAGGCGGCCACGGTCATGTTCTCCTGGGCCTCGATGCCGTAGCGGCGCAGGGTGACGGTTCCGTTGGCCACCTCGTTGTCGCCGATGATCAGCAGGTTCGGCACCTTCTGGGTGAGGCTGGTGCGGATCTTCTTCTGAATGCGCTCGTTGGTGGCGTCGACCTCGGCGCGCACCATGTTGTCGCGCAGCTCGGCCACCACCCGCTCGGCGTACTCCCGCTGGGCGTCGGTCACCGTGAGCAGGCGCACCTGCACGGGCGAGAGCCAGGTGGGGAAGGCGCCAGCGTAGTGCTCGATCAGGAAGGCGATGAAGCGCTCGTGGGTGCCGAGGGGGGCCCGGTGGATGATGTAGGGCCGGTGCTCGAGGCCGTCGGGCCCGACGTAGCGGAGGTCGAGGCGCTCGGGGATGGCGAAGTCGAGCTGGTTGGTGCTGGCCGTCTCTTCGCGACCGGTCACGCTGCGGAACTGGATGTCGATCTTGGGCCCGTAGAAGGCCGCCTCACCCTTGCCGGCGACGAAGGGCAGGCCGCTCTCCACCATCGCGTCGTAGACCATCTTCTCGGTGCGGGCCCAGGCCTCGGGGTTGTCGACGTACTTGCTCTTGCCCTTGGGGTCTTCGGGGTCCCAGGTGCTGAAGCGCAGGGTGTACGAAGACAGACCCAGCACCTTGTAGACCCGGTGGTGCAGGTCCATCACCTTCAAGAACTCGCTGCGGATCTGGTCTTCGGTGCAGTAGATGTGGGCGTCGTTCATGCACATGCCGCGCACGCGCAGCAGGCCGGAGAGGGCGCCCGAGTCCTCGAAGCGGTATACCTGACCGTACTCGGCCAGCCGCAGGGGCAGATCGCGGTAGGAGCGCGGCCGGGCGGCGAAGATCTTGTGGTGGTGCGGACAGTTCATCGGCCGCAGGGCGTAGGTCTCCTTGATCTCCTCCACCACCCCGTTCTCGCCCTCGCGCTCTTCGCGCAGCTCCATCAGCGGGTACATGTGGGAGGCATAGTAGGGCAGGTGACCGGTCTTGTAGTACAGACCCGCCTTGCTCAGGTGGGGCGTGGCGACCCGCTGGTAGCCATCCTTGAACTCCAGCTCTTTGGCCAGCTTCTCCAGCTCGTCGCGCAGCACCGTGCCATTGGGCATCCAGAGCGGCAGGCCCTTGCCCACCTCCTCGTCGATCACGAAGATGTCGAGCTCCTTGCCCAGCTTCTTGTGGTCGCGCTCCTGGGCCTCTTTGTACGCCTTGACCTTCGCGTCCAGCGCCTCTTTGTTCTCGTAGGCCCAAGCGTAGATGCGGGTCATCATCGCGTTCTTGGAGTTGCCGCGCCAGTAGGCGCCGGCGATGCTGCGCAGCTTGAAGCAGCCCTTGGGGATCTTGTTGGTGTTCTCGACATGAGGCCCTTCGCACATGTCGACGAAGGTGCCATTGGTATAGAAGCTGATGCCGGTGACGCCCTTGTTGGACACGAGGTCGGCGGCGTACTCGCGCTTGTAGGGCTCGCCCATCTTCTCGATGCGGTCGAAGGCGTCGTCGGGCGAGAGGTCTTCGCGGGAGAAGGCCTGGTTCTGCTTGATGACGTGGTTCATCCGCTTCTCGATCTCGGGGAAGTCGGCGTCGGTGAGCGGCTCCCCCTTGATGATGAAGTCGTAGTAAAAGCCATCGTCGATCGGCGGCCCGAAGCCCAGGGTGGAGCCCGGACGCAGCGTGAGCACGGCCTGGGCGAGGACGTGGGCGAGGCTGTGGCGGATCTTGTAGAGGGCGTCGTGGGTCTCAACCGGGGCGGACATCGGGGCTCCAAACAGCGCCGCCCGCCTAACGCGCAGGCCCCGAAGCGGCCGGCCGTCCGCCGACGACAAGGCGAAGGTCTGGCCGCGCCACCCGCAGGGGCCAGAGCAGCTCGCCCTCGCGCCCATGGGGCAGGGGCTCCACCTCGATCACGCTGCCCGGCGGCGCTTCTTCGGCGAGCTGGGCCGCGCGCAGCCGCATCGCGCTGGCCCCCTCCACGCTCGACTCCTCGAAGAGGGCCCGGGCGTCGACCCGCGGCGAGGCCAGCACCGGCAGGGCCGGCACGCCGGCCAGGGGATCGGCGCTGGCCCGGTAGGCCCCCACCTGGGTGATCAGGGCCGCCGTCGGCAGCAGGCCCAACAAACCCACCCACCCCGGCAGCAGGGCGCCGGCGTAGGGGCAGAGGGCCGCGAGGGGGGCGGCGAGGTAGCGCGGCTCCAGCCGATCACCGAAGAGCGCGGCCACGCCGACCAGACCGAGGAGGGGCCCCACCACACCCAAGCCCGGACCGCCCCGACGCAGGGCGCCCAGCGCGGCGATCGGCCCCAGCAGCAGCCCCGCCCAAAGGGGCGCCGCCACCAGGGCCTCCAGGCCGGTCAGCCCCAACGAGAGCGCGCCCCCCAGCCCGGCCGGCGGGCGGCCGGCGCTCGACACCCACCAGCTCCCCAACAGCCCGCCCTGGACCTTCGGGGCGACGAGGGGGCCCAACCAGCCGCTCGTCCAGGGCAGCGACAGGGCCGCCCCGACGAGGCCCCAGGGCCGCAGCAGCAGGAGCCCCAGGGCCGGCAGGGCCACCGGCTTCACCGCCACCGAGGCCATCGCCAGCGCCCCGCCCAGGAGCCCGCTCCGCCGCCCGCCGGTCGCCAGGAGCACGCCCAGCAGCACCACGCAGAGGGCCGGCGCGTCGCCCGCCGACAGCGCCCCCGTGTAGACGCCAAGAGGTGCGGCGGCCCAGAGCCAGCCCCCGGCGCCCCCCAGCCCCAATCGGTGGCCGATCGCCCAGAGCAGCGGCGCGCAGAGCCCCCCGCTGATCACCGAAAGCAGGCGCGCCGAGCCGATCAGCCGGATCAGCTCCACGTGGAACGGGTAGAGGTGCCCGCCCAGGTGCACCGCCGCCTCGACGCCGGTGCCGTCGGGCCCGAAGGGGGCCCCGCCGCCCAGGGCCGCCGCCGAGAGCGCCCGCACCCCCACCGCGAAGATCAAGAGCAGGCAGGCCTCGTGGAGGGGCTTCATCCCGCGCCCACCGGCGGCGCCCGCCGGAGCAGCGCCCAGCCCGCGATCGCCAAAGCCACCGCGAGGCCCACCTGGGCCCCCAGCACAATTCCCCCCTGGCCCGCCGGCGCCAGCCCGCCCAGGGCGCACAACAGGAGCACCTGCACCGCGGAGCCCGCCGCCATGGCGATCAGGGGCGGCCCGAGGCGACCGCGTCGGGCGGCCATCGCCAGGAGGGTGGGCGCCCGCACCCCCGGCAGGAAGCGGCTGAGGAAGACGGCCAGCGGCCCGTAGCGGTCGAGCAGGGCCTCAACCCAGGCCCGCCGCGCCGGCGAGACCCGCGCCACCACCCAGCGGTGGCTCCACAGGCGCCCCCCGAGGGCCCAGCCGGCGGCGTAGATCAGGCCGTTTTTGACCAGCAGCCCGGCCCAGGCGGCCAGGGTGAGGGGGATCGCGCCGGCGGGATCCACCGCGACGCTGGCCCCGATGAGGAGGAGGATGGAGTCCTGGGGCAGGGGCGAAAAGAGCGCCGCCACCACGAGGAGGAAGGCCGAAGCGGGGCTGAGCGGCGCCATCTGCGCCCCCTATCCCCCGCAGGCGTTCAGCGCCGGGCGAGGCCGCGCGCCGGGGCAACGGTGAGGCCATCGCGGAAGGCGGCGTCGACCTCGGCGATCTCGCGGTCGGACCAGGGCAACATGGCCAGGGTGATCGAGCCGGCGAGGAGCAGCAAGGTCGCTACGGAGCCCGTCCAGAGGGCCTCCACCACAGAGGCGTCAACAGGCTGAGCGATGAGGAGGTCGGCGAGGGTGGCGAACATGAGTTCTCCTGAACTGCTGTCCAGACTCTACTGGGCCTGTGCGGGGGGCGTCAACCGAGAGGCACGACCAAAAAATGTCCAAGGCGCCCTTCGCTACCCTTTGACACGTCAAGTCTTGCCTTCATTCATCGCTACGGCTGCGGATCTTTGACCCTGAAGGGCCCGAGGAAGAAATTCTCGGCCCCCATCGCCGAGGCGATCGCGGCCCCGACACCCCTCGATCGTTCCACGCCCGCCCTACTGCCGCTCCATCACGAAGAGCCCGGGGAACACATTGCCCATCTCGACGATCCGCACATGGATGGAGCGAAAAGGGCCCCCCGATCGCCAGGCGGTGCGGTTGAAGATCGCGCGCTTCCACACCAGCAAGGCCACCCGCCCGCCCGGGGGCACCACCGCGGCGAGGCTGTCGAGCAGGCGCGGGTAGAAGCGGTAGAAGTCGATGCGCGCCCCCAATTGCAGGCCAAAGGGCGGGTTGCTCACCACCGCCTCCACCGGGCCGCCCCAAAGGGCCTGCAGATCGAGGGCATCGCCGCAGCGCAGCTCGGCGCTGACCCCGGCGGCCTCCAGGTTGAGCCCCGCCCCCTCCACAGCCCGGTCGGAGAAGTCGCTGCCCCACAGCCGCACCCCGGGGAGCACCTGCGCAGCCTCAGCCAGGATGGTGCCCGCCCCGCAGAAGGGGTCGAGCAGGCTGGCGGGCCGCTGCCCCAGCAGCCGAAGCATCGACCAGGCCAGCGTGGGCCGCAGGGAGCTGCGCTGGTTGTACAGGTGGGCAAAGCGATCGGCGAGCGCGCTGTGGCTGTGCTGAACGGCGACCGCCACGCGCTGATCGCGCACATCCACCCGCAGCAGCACATGAAACCCCTTCATGCGTACAGGGCGGCGCAGGCGATCGAGCACCCCCGCGCCGGCCGCCGCGGCCACCTGCTCGCTCGTGAACAGGTGTTGCCCCTGGCGCTCGCAGCGCACCCGGAAGGAGGTCTCCTCGGCCTCCAGCTCCGGCAGCGCCAGCGTCGCCAGCCGGGCCCGGATCGCGCCGAGGGGGTCGACCGGATCGAGGTCGAAGACGTCGACCGGGCGCAGCAGGTGAAAGACG
>JBEIQK010000680.1:0-3643 GCA_040376505.1 Alphaproteobacteria bacterium
AGCCGCGGCGCGCCGCCCATCAGGGTGGTGGCGAGGCGGCTGCGCAGCTCGCGGCTGGCCAGCTCGCCGTCGGGGCCCGGACGCGACCCGTAGGAGACCAGCGCCACATCGGCCTTCTCGGAGATGCCCGCCTCGACACGCGCGCGCTGCACCGCCGCGTCGAAGCCGCCAAGCTGATCCACGAGGCCCTGGCCCTGGGCCGCCGCCCCCGACCAGACCCGCCCGCGGGCGACCTCTTCGACCTTCTCGGGCGGCAGGCCGCGCCCGGCGCCCACCCGCGCCTTGAACATCGCGTAGGTCTCGCCCACCATATGGTCCATCGCGGCGAACTCCACGTCGTCCATCGGCTTGGACATCGACCACATCGCGGCCTTGCGACCCCGGCGGTAGATCTCGTAGTTCAGGCCCACCTTCTCGTAGAGGCCCTCCAGGTTGTACTTGCCCGAGTACACGCCGATGCTGCCCGTGATGGTGCTCGGCAGCGCGTAGATCGCCGTGGCGCCGGCGCTGACATAGTACCCGCCCGAGGCCGCCATGCCGCCCATGCTGACGATCACGGGCTTGTCGGCCTCCTTGAGGCGCTCGACCGCCCGCCAGATCTCGTCCGACGCAAAGGCGCTGCCCCCCGGGCTGTCCACCCGCATCACCACGGCCAGCACGCTGTCGTCGCGGCGCGCCTGCTCAAGCTGGCGCACCACGGTGTCGGAGCCCGACGACGAGCCGCCGCCGAAGAAGCCCGGCGAGGAGGACTCGCCGCTGATGATCGAGCCGTCGACCACCACCACCGCGATCTCCTTGTTGCCCCGCCAGCCGTCGGCCGCGGGGGTGAGCAGGTAGTCGTCGACCCGGTTGTAGTTCTCGTCAAAGAGCCCATCGAGCTCATTGCCGAGCTCATCGGGGTAGATGAGCTTGTCCACCAGCCCCTTCTCAAGAGCCTCGGCCGCTGTGTAGGGCCCATTGTCGACCAGGGTCCACACCGCCTCTTCGGGCAGCCCCCGCCCCTTGGCGATGCCCTGGGCCCAGGCCTTGGCCATGTCGTCGAGGAGCACGTTCATCTCATCGCGGGCCGGCCCCGAGGGCTCGCCGCGGGTGAACATCTCGGGCGCCGACTTGAACTCGGAGCGCCTTGCGTACTGGGCGCCGATGCCGACGAGGTCCATCGGTCCCTTCAAGAACTGCTGCTCGACGGAGAGGCCCACCAGCTCCAGCTCGCCGGCCGGATGCAGGTAGACCTTGTCGGCGGCCGCCCCCAGCAGGTAGGCCGAGCTGCTGCTGGTGCGCTCCAGGTAGACCACCACGATCTTGCCGCGGGCCTGGGCCGCCTCGACCAGCTCGATCAGCTCCTGGGTCTGGGCCTGGGAGAAGGGGCTGTCGGTGAAGCGCAGCACCAGGCCGGCCACCGCCGGGTCTTTGGCCGCTCCGACGAGGCGCTCGTAGAGACCGAGGTAGCTCTCCTCGGCCCGACCGAAGAGCCCACCCACCGGCCGGTAGGGGTAGGAGCCCTCGACGCGGATCTCCGGCACCTTGCGCCCGCCGCCGACCAGCCGCCGCGAGGGGCTGGCCGACTGGGCGTAGACGGAGGTCAGGGGCGCCGACCCTTCGGCGTCGAGGCCGGTGGAGACATGCCCACCGCCGCCCGCCCCGCCAAAGTACAGCTCCAGGCCGCCGCCCACCTCGCCTTCAGAGGTGCCCGAAAGACGCAGGGTGAGCCCATCGACCGGCCGCGCCGAGAGGGTGGCCTTCGCGAGGCCTTCGACCCCCGGCCCATTGTCGACGAGGTACTCGCCGCCCAGCATCAGCTTGTCGCCGAAGGGGCGCAGGGCCAGCCCCGGGCCAAAGCGCGACGACACGCCCTGCTCGGCCACGCCCATGTTCTGGGCCACCGCCGAGACCCCCAGCCAGTGCAAGGGCCGCCAGGTGGTGCCGAGATCCCAGGTGGCGAAGCCGTCGGCGCCGTCGACCCGCTGGACGCCCAGGTGGGCCCCCACCGAGAGCTGCCGATCCAGGCGAAGGGAGAGCCCGCTCGAGAAGGTCCACCAGGGCGGCAGGCTCCCATCGGCGCTGCCCGAGAAGTAGCGCAGGCCCAGGCCCAGCGGCCCCGCGTCTCCCGCCAAGGCCAGCTCGGCGGGCGCCGCGTCCACCGCCTCCTGGCTGTAGAGCACAGCCCAGGAGCCATCGGGATCAATGCTCAGGTTCGCCGGGTTCGACCACAGCGAGAGCGCCCCATCCTCCCCCGCCAGCGACCAGGAGGGCAGCGCCGGCCGCTCCGGCGTCGCCGCGGCGGCGGTTCTCCCAACCAAGGCCAGCCCCAAGGGCAACCACGCGATGCAGCGCATCCAACCTCCACCGGTCCAGACGATGTCACACACCCGGCCGACGCTGGCCAGCGCCCCAGACCGACCTTGACCGGCGGCGCACCGCCCTCAACCCCCAACCTGGATGTCCTGGCTCCGCTTGAGGCCCTCTTTGTACTCATTCATGGTGGGCATCAGCTCCAGGGCCTTGGAGAAACAATTCAAGGCCTCTCGCCGGTCCTTGCGCATGATGGCCATCTCGCCGCGCTTGGAGAGCAGCTCGGCCGACTGCTGCAGCGTCACCGCGTCGAAGAGCTTCTTGCGGTACTCGCGGCGCCGGGCGTCGTCGAGGAGCAGCTCGTAGGCGGCCTTGGCCCGCTGCAGGATCACCGCCGCGTCGCTGCGCACATCGGCGGCCAGCTCCAGCTTGGGGTCCAGCGTGTAGGCCGCCACCAGCTTGCGGTAGCCCTCCTCGACCTCGTGGCGCTCGCTGATCCAGTGCACCTCGATGATGTCGAACTGGGTCGCCTTCTCGGTGCGCAGCTTTTTGCGGCGCACATCCTCTTCGAGGGCCGCCACCGCGCGCGCCGCGTCGGCCTCGCGGCGGTACTGCATGAAGCCCAGCTCGTTCATCGCCAGGATCACCGCCGCGGTGTTCTGGCGCGACAGCGGCGAGACGCTGAAGACCTCGCGCAGCCGCCAGGCGCGGCTCGTGATGATCTCCACCAGCTTCTTCTCGTTGGGCGTCATGCGGATCTCCGCCAGCACCACCCGCACGCGCTCGTCGATGTAGACCGAGCTGTCCATGTTGGGCTTGTGCAACTCGGCGAGCGCGTCGGAGCGCATCTCGGTGCCGCGCTTGACCAGCGCCGCGAAGAGCAGCGAGGGCACGCGCAAGGCCGGCGGCAGGAACTGCTCGGGCATGCCCGGCAGCGGGTGGAAGGCCCAGGTGCCCTCGCGCTCGGTCAGCAACTTTTGCAAGATGAACTCGGTCTGCTTGCCCAGCACCGCCACCAGTTGGGTGAAGGTCATGACGCCCATCTGCATCAAGGCCTCGCCCTGGCGCAGGCCGGCGCTCTTCATCAGCTCGAGGCTCTCGCCCAACTGCTCTTTGGTGAGCTGGCTCGCCTTGAAGAGCAGCACGCCGAGCACCTCGGCCTCTTGCAAAGGATCGGTGCGCCAGCCCACCGGCCCACCGCGATCCCAGAAGCCGTAGCGGGTGCGGCCGTCGGCCAGCTTGAGCGTCATCAGGCCGGTGGCCTTCTCGACGGCGAGGCGCACGATCACGTCGCGGAAGCTGCGGTCGCCCAAAACGCCCGACGCCGCTGGCGCCGCCCCCGACAGGTCCG
>JBEIQK010000719.1:0-3427 GCA_040376505.1 Alphaproteobacteria bacterium
GGTGGCGAAGGCGCGGGCGGCCCTCCTCCGGGCGGTGCCGGCGGACCCCCTCCCGGCGGCGAAGGGGCCGGCGGACCCCCTCCGGGCGGCGCGGGCGGCCCTCCCCCCGGCGGCCCGCCGAAGTAGCGGCTACTCCGCCGACAGCTCGAGAGAGGCGGAGAGGTCGTCGGACTCATCGGTGTCCTCGACGACCTCCACCGCGGGCTCGCTGGCCGGCGGCAGGTTCCAGTTGGTGCCGGGCAGCACCGGCGAGCCGGTGAAGGGCCGGGTCTCGATGAGCTGCGAGCGCGGGTGGCTCAGCACCTGCACCAGCTCCAGCCCCCCCGAGATGCCATTCGAGCTGCGGCCCAGGCCCACCGACGGCAAGCGCAGGCTGGCGCCGATGCTGCCGCGGTTGATGTTGAGCCCGCCGGTGCGCAGGCGATCGCGCACCTCGCCCAGGTAGGGGGCGTCGCCGCGGCAGAAGAGGCTGGTGCTGGCCCGGAAGGCGCACTGGTTGTGCAGGGCCACCGCTTCTTCCCAGTTGGAGACCTTGTAGATGAGCAGCGTGGGGCCCGGCGGCTCGTCGGCGAGGAAGGGGCTGCCGTTCTCCCAGAAGACCCGGAAGATCGAGGGCCGGGCGTAAAAGCCCCGGCGCTGCAGCCGCTCGGGGCGGGCCTCGATCAGGGCGGCGTGGCCGGCTCCCACGAGGGCCCGGGCAAAGCGCCGGTAGCGGCTGCGCAGGTTCTCGGAGATGAGGGGGCCCATGAAGACGTCGGTGTCGAAGCCGTAGCCGACCGACAGCCGGGAGGTCTGCCGCACCAGCATCGAAACGAAGGCCTCGTAGATGCCCTCGGTGACGATGACCCGGCCGGTGGAGTTGTGGCGCTGGCCGCTGGTGAGGAAGGCGCCCACCATCACCTCGTAGACGGCGCGATCCACCTCGGCGTCGTCGAGCACCACGGCGACACCCTTGCCGCCGCACTGCATCACCACGGGCAGCTCGGGGCGATCGAGTGTGGCCTGCCGGATGAGGGTGGCCACCGCGTAGGAGCCGGTGAAGACCACGGCGTCGACGTCGGGGTGCTGGGTGAGGCGCTGGCCGATGACCGAGCCCGGGCCCTGCACCATGTTGAAGACGCCGCGCGGCAGCTTGCAGCGGTCCCACAGCTCGGCCAACGACTGCCCCACGCCGGGGGTGAACTTGCTCGGCTTGACCACCACGGCGTTACCGGCGAGGATCGCGGCGCCGACCTGACTCGTGGGGATCAGCACCGGGAAGTTGAAGGGGCAGAGCACCGAGACCACGCCCCGGGGCAGGCGATCGCTGCGGGCGCCCAGCTCTTCGATGACCCGGGGGGCCAGCATCCCGGGGCTCTCTTCGAGGTACAGATCAAGGGCCCGGATGGCAGCGAGGACCTCCTGACGGGCCTCCCAGATGGCCTTGCCGGTCTCGCGGGTGACGAGGCGGGCGATGCGCTCCTGGGCCCGGGCGAGGTGATCGCGGAAGCGCCGCACCACCACAACCCGATCGTTGATGCCGCTGCGCCGCCAGGTACGGGCCCCCTTTTTGGCGCACTCCACCGCGTCGTTGACGCTGGATTCGGCAAAAGGGAAGCGCCCCAGGATGTCCGAACGGTCACCCGGGTTGCTGGCGTTGATGTATCCGTCAATGGACTCCGGCTTGAGAAAGGAGCCGTAGACGTAGTCGCCTTTGCGAACGATGCGGTCCCGGATGTCGTCCACGGTGGAGTCCTGCCAAGGGGGGAAACGGGCCGGCCCACTATATCAAGTCGGGCAGCGCGGCGAGGGGCTCCGCCGGCACGGCCCCCACCTGCCTCAGGCCAGCCGGCCGGTTACGCGGCGGCTCCCTACTGCCTGTTGAGGCCCTGATGCGCCGCGTCTACAACAATGTCCTCGAATGTGTCGGTGACACCCCACTGGTTAAGCTCAACCGCGTCACCGAGGGCCTCAAGGCCACCCTGTACGCCAAGCTCGAGTACGTAAACCCGGGCGGATCGGTGAAGGATCGCATCGCGATCGAGATCATCGAAGAGGGTGAACGCAGCGGCGCCCTGCGCCCCGGCGGCACGATCATCGAGGCCACCAGCGGCAACACCGGCGCCGGCCTCGCGATGGTGGCGGCGCTCAAGGGCTACCGCACGATCTTCGTGATGCCAGACAAACAGTCCGAAGAGAAGCGCGCCGCCCTGCGGGCCTGGGGCGCCCGGGTGGTGATCACCCCCACCGACGTCGAGCCCGAAGATCCGCGCAGCTACTACCAGACCGCCAAGCGCCTGGTGGAAGAGACCCCCAACGCCTTCTACGCCAACCAGTACCACAACCCGGCGAACCCCCGGGCCCATGTGAAGTCGACCGGCCCCGAGCTGCACGCCCAGCTCGACGACAAGTTCGACCTCTTCATCGCCGGCCTGGGCACGGGCGGCACGATCAGCGGCACCAGCCAGTTCCTCAAGACCGTTCGCCCCAATCTGAAGACGGTCGGCGTCGACCCGGTCGGCTCTCTGTACTACGACTACTTCACCACCGGGCAGCTCACCCAGCCCCACAGCTACGTCATTGAGGGCATCGGCGAGGACTTCCTGCCCTCTACGATGAACTTCCAGTACGTCGATGATGTGGTGCGCGTGAACGATCGCGAGTGCTTCCACATGACCCGCCGCCTCGTCCGCGAAGAGGGCCTCTTCTGCGGCGGCTCGTCGGGGGCCGCGGTGGCCGGCGCCATCAAGTACCTGCGCCGCCACGACGCCGAGGGCCTCGTCGCCGTGGTGCTGCTGCCCGACAGCGCCAACCGCTATCTGTCCAAGATCTTCAACGACGCCTGGATGCGCGAGGGCGGCTACATGGAGCCCGAGAACACCATGGGCACCGTGGGCGATCTGCTCCACCACCGCGGCCGCCGCAACCTCGTCAGCGTCAAGCCCAACGCGCGGGTCACCGAGGTGATCGGCGTGATGAAGATGCACGGTGTGAGCCAGGTTCCGGTGCTCGACGAGGGCAAGATCACCGGCGTGCTCTTTGAGAAGCGCCTGCTGGAGAAGGCCCTGGAGGCCAACCGCTCCGACGTGCCGGTCAGCGATCTGGTGGAGGCCACCTACTGCACGGTCGACCGCGTCACCGAGGTGGCGGTGCTCACCGAGCTGTTCCGCCGCTTCAAGGTCGCGGTGGTGCTCGACGATCAGCATGCGCCGGTCGACATCATCACCCGCATCGACCTCATCGACTACATCAGCAGCATCCGTCCGGCCGGCGGTGGCGCATGAGCGCGCCGCACGAGGCCGGTCTCGGCACCCTCGCCATCCACGCCGGCCAGCCCCCCGAGGCGGTCACCGGCGCCGTGATGACGCCGGTCTTCCAGACCTCCACCTACGCCCAGCCCCACCCGGGCCAGTGGCCCTGGGAGTACAGCCGCACCCACAACCCCACC
>JBEIQK010000983.1:0-2122 GCA_040376505.1 Alphaproteobacteria bacterium
CGGGCTCGGCGGTGGCGGTGGCCCTCGGCATGGCCCCGGTGGCGGTGGGCTCCGACGGGGGCGGCTCCATCCGCATCCCGGCCGCGATGAACGGCCTCTTCGGCCTCAAGCCCAATTTCGTGCGGGTGCCGCGCGCGGGCGACATCTTCGCCGATGGCACGGTCAGCCACATCGGGCCCATCGGGCGCAGCGTCGAGGATCTGGTCGACCTTCTCGGCGTGATCGCCGGCCCGGACCCCCGCGATCCGCTCTCCGCCTACCCTGGAGCGGCCCCGGTGGCTTCGTGGAGGGCGGCGCTCGGCCGCGGCGTTCAGGGGGTGCGCATCGGCGTCGACGAGGCCGAGTGGGCCGACGCCGCCCCCGAGGTGGCCCGGGTCGCCGACGAGGCCCTGCGCGGCCTCGAACGCGAGGGGGCGCGGCGGGTGAGCGTGAAGATCCCCTACGCCAAAGAGGCGCCGGCGGCAGGCGTGCTGGTGATCGCCAACGAGACAATGGGCGGCCTGCTGCGCTGCCTGCCGCACCTGCCCGAGATGGGCGAGGATCTGCGCATCATCCTGGCCCTGCTGCGCGGCTGCGCCACCGAGCACTACTTCGCCGCCCGCAGCGTGCGGGCCGGCCTGCGCCGCAACCTCGCCGCCGTGATGGCCGGGGTCGACCTGCTGGCCCTGCCCACCACCGCGGCCCTGCCGCCCGTGTGGCCCTTCGAGGAAGACCAGACCGCCATCGTCGACGAGGTGGCCAACCAGCAGGCGGTGCGCTTCAGCTTCCTGGCCAACCTCACCGGCCTGCCCGCCGGCACCGCGCCCGCCGGGATGGTCGACGGCCTGCCCGTGGGGCTGCAGCTCGTCGGCGACGCCCACGACGAAGCCAGCGTGATCGCCGGCCTCGCGGCGGTCGAGCGCCTCGGCATCGGCCGGGTGCCTGATCCCGACGGCTTCGTTCCGCTGGAGAGCGTGGCGCGGGGCTGACCCGGGTTAGCGCAGCGCCTCGGCAGCACGCGGGCGGGAGCGACGATGAGCACAGCGGAAGAAGCGGGGGCGGCAGCCTGGCGGGTGCCGGGCTTTCGGCGCTTCATCCTGGGTCGCTTCACGACCGTGGTGGGCACCCAGAGCCTGAGCGTGGTCGCCGGCTGGCAGATCTACGCGCTCACCAACGACCCGATGGCGCTCGGCTGGGTGGGGCTCTTTCAGTTCCTGCCCCACCTGCTGCTCTTTCCGGTCACCGGCATGGCGGCCGACCGCTTCTCCCGCAAGGGCATCCTGATGATCGGCAACAGCGGGCTCGCCCTCGTGGCGCTGGGCCTCGCCGCGCTCTCGGCCAGCGGCAACACCGCGGTGGCGCCGATCTACGGCCTGCTCTGCCTGCTGTCGGTCTGTCGGGCCTTCCTCGGTCCGGCCAGCCAGGGCACGCTGCCGCTGATCGTGCCGGCCGAGGTCTACAGCAACGCGATGACCTGGGGCTCCACCATCTTCTCGGTGGCCACCATCGCCGGCCCGGCCATCGGCGGCGGCGTCTACGCCACCACCCAAAGCGCCGTCGCCGCCTACCTCACCGCGGCCTGCTGCTTCGCCTCGACGGTGGTGGCGCTCTGGGGTGTGCGCCTGCGGGCCCAGCCGCCGCGGGCGGTCGAAGGGGGGCCGATCGACGAGATCGTCGGCGGCATGCGCTTCATCTTCCGCAACCCCATCATCCTGGGCGCCATCACCCTGGACCTCTTCGCCGTGATGCTGGGCGGCGCGGTGGCCCTGCTGCCGATCTACGCCCGCGACATCCTCGAAGGGGGGCCCGAGCGCCTGGGCCTGCTGCGGGCGGCGCCCTCGGTGGGGGCGGTGGGGATGGCCCTGCTGCTCACCCGCTTTCCGATCAAGCGTCGGGCGGGGCCGATCCTGCTCCTGGCGGTGGCGGGCTTTGGCTTCGCCACCATCGGCTTTGGGCTCAGCACCACGCTGCTGCCGGCCTTGATCTCCCTCTTTCTCATCGGCGTGACCGATGAGATCTCGGTCTTCATCCGCCTCAACCTCGTCGGGCTCAACACGCCCGAGTACCTGCGCGGCCGCGTTTCGGCGGCGGAGTACGTCTTCATCAGCGTCTCGAACGAGATCGGCCAGCTCGAGTCCGGCGC
>JBEIQK010000610.1:0-4104 GCA_040376505.1 Alphaproteobacteria bacterium
CCAGGAGCACCTCGAAGCCGAGGTGCGGGCCAAGACCGAGGAGATCGAGAAGGCCAGCGCCGCCCTGCGCGCCAGCAACGAGCGCCTCGCCCAGGCCAACCTCGACCTCGTGCGCAAGAACGAGTGGCTCAAGCAGTTCAACACCGCCGTCAGCCACGATCTGCGCGCCCCCTTGCAGACCATCACCGCCCGGGCCGAGCTGATGGCGATGGCCGCCGCCCACCACCCCGAGTCGCAGAAGATCCAGGAGATGTCAGCGGCGATGGTCTCCACCGCCCTGCGCATGGCCCGCCTGATTGACGACCTGATGCGCCTCACCCGCGTCGGCGACTCGCCCGGCCCGGTGGAGTTCGTCCCGGTCGACCTGCTGGTGGGCACCATCAGCTCCGACCTCTCCGAGCTCATCCGCGCCGAGGGCGCCACCATCGAGCTGGTCCGCCCGGTGCCGCAGCTCTACGGCAACCGCAGCCTCCTCCAAGAGGTGCTCCAGAACCTCGTCGAGAACGGCATCAAGTACGGCCGGAGCCCCGATCCCATCGTCCGCATCGAAGGCGCCCGCGCGCCCGAGGGCTTCAAGGCCTTCGCCGTCGAGGACAACGGCAACGGCATCCCCCTGGAGCACCGCCAGCGCATCTTCAACCTCTTCCGCCGCCTCGAGCAGCACCGCCACCGCGACGGCGTGGGCGCCGGCCTCGCCATCGTCCACCGCATCGTTGAGGTGCACGGCGGCACCGTCCACGTCGAAGACAGCGCGGCGCTGGGCGGCGCCCGCTTCATCGTCACCCTGCCCGACGCCCCGGCCGAGCTCTACGCCCTCGCCGCCGGCCACGAAGAGCACATCACCCTGCGCCGCAAGGCGATTACGCTCGACACACCGCGATCTTGAGCGGCGGGTCGCCGTCAAAGCTGGGCACATCGGCCTCGGGCAGCAGGCGCTCGATCGCCCGCAGCGGCCGCCCCGCCTTGGCCGCGCAGCGCTCCAGGGTGCTCGCCCAGGTCGCCCAGGGGGTCGCCGCGCTGTGGTGGGTCGCCAGGATCACGCCCCCCGGCCGCGTGGCCAGCACCGCCGGCTTGAAGAGCGAGGGGTAGTCGCCCACGATGTCGACCGCGCCGAAGGGAGAGGTGGCCCAGGTCGGCGGATCGAGCACCACAATGTCAAAGCTGCGCGCCGGCACCCGGTGAAAGCGCTTTGCCTGGGGCCCCCGACCGCCCACCCGCAGCCCGGCCACCTGCCGAAGGATGGCGAGCGCGTCTTCCTGGAAGAAGGTCTGCCCGGAGAGCCCGTTTCTGGCCTCATTGTCGAGGCCGGTCTGCAGGGCCCCGCGCGCGAAGTCGACGTTCCAGACCTCTTTCGCACCCCCCGCCTGGGCCATCAGCCCGGCCGAGCCGGTGTAGGCGAAGAGGTTGAGCACGCTCGCCCCCTTGGCATGGGCCTTGAGCCAGCGCCGCCCCACGCGGAGATCGACGAAGAGCAGCGGATCGAGGCCCCGGTGGCGCAGGCGCACGTCCATCCACAGGCCCAACTCCTGCCCCCAAACCGCCGCCGCCGGCGCCGCCTGGGGGAAGTGCGTGTCAAAGCCGGCCCGCCCCTCGCCGCGGTGGTTCCACGTGAGGGCCAGCTCCAGGCCCAACTGGCGGTTGACCGCCGCCGCCAGGGCCTCGACCGCCGTCCGCGTCATCGGCGGCTCGCGGAAGGTCTGCACCAGCAGCCCCGGCCCGTAGCGGTCGATCGTCACCCCCGGCGCCCCTTCGGCCACCCCATGAAAGAGCCGGTAGCAGCTCGTCTCTTCGGCGTGCAGGGCCGCAAGGAGCCCAGCACGGCGCGTAATCGCCGCCGACACCGCGGCGAGCAAGTCAGGATCGAGGCTCATGGCGCCCCCGGCTCGAAGGCCCGCCGGGCCCGCGCCAGAAAGCCGAGCACCCGGTCGGCGTGGTGGAGGGTCTCTTCGATGTGGGCCTCGGTGTGGGCGGTGGTGAGGAACCAGTTGCGGCGCGGGTGAACGAAGGTGCCGAGCGCCACCATCTCCTTGGCGAACCAGCCCATCGCCCGCCCGGAGGGGTCATCGGCGATGGTGATCATCGGCAGGGCGTGGGGCCCCGAGACCTCGAGCAGCACGTCATGGCGCTTGCCGAGGCGCACGAGCCCCTCGCAGAGCCGCGCCCCCAGGCGCTCCATGCGCGCCACGCCGTCGTTCTCCACCAGCAGCCGCACGTTCGCCGCCGCCGCCGACAGGGCCGAAGCGCCCACCACCAGCTCCTCGGCCAGGGGCACCTGGGCCGCCGCCTTGGCGAGGTGGCCCGCCCCCATCACCACCGAGAGCGGCCAGCCATTGGCCACCGCCGGCCCCATGCAGGTGAGGTCGACCTCCACCCCCAGGCGCTCGTGGCAGCCCTTGAGCCCCACCCGAAAGGCCGTGCGCAGCTCGTTCATGATCAGCAGGGCGCCGGTGTCACGGGTCAGGCGGCGGGCCTCGCTCAGCAGCTCGGGGCTGGCGCCGCGGCAGGGGCGACCCGGGGCCAGCAGCACCGGCGGCACCACCACCGCGGCGATCTCCTTGGGCCGCTCGCGGAAGAGCTGCGCCAGGGCGTGCACATCGTTGAAGGGGCAGCGAAGGGCCACGAGGCTGTCGGGCACATCCACGTCGCCCTCAAAGGCCACCACGAGGCGCCGCAGGGTGTGGCTGCGCGCCACCTGCACCGCCACCGCGATCGACTCCGCCGCGGTGCGGCCCCAGGCGCACCAGTCCATGCCCGAGACCTGGCCCACCAGCTTCTCGGCCACCTCCACCGACAGCTCGGTGCCGAGCGACATGCACTCGCCCTGGCGGGCCGCGAAGACCACCGCCTCGTCGACCACGAGGTTGGCGTGGCCGCTCACCACCGCCCCATCGCCGCAGACATAGTCGATGAACCAGTTGCCATCGACATCCATGAAGCGGGCGCCCTCGGCCCGCACGGCGAAGACCGGGTACTGGCCGGCATCCAGGAAGGAGGGCTGCCGAACAGCCCCCCACAGCCCACCCGGGATGACCTTGCGGGCGCGCTTGAGCAGGTTTCGGGAGCGGGCGAAGCGGTCGGCCATCGGCCCGTGCTAACCATCGACGGCCTTGCCCGCCTGGGCCCGCCACGCGATGATCGAGCCCCGGAGCCCCCCGCCATGACCCCCACGCCCTTTGTCGCCTGGACCGACGCCGCGGGCCGCCCCGGCTACCTCCACGGCACCAAGGCCCGCCTCCAGGTGGGAGACCTGCTGGAGCCCGGCCGAAGCTCGAACTTCGGCGTGGAAAAGCCCTCGGCCTTTGTCTACTTCACCGGCACGCTGGACGCGGCCACTTGGGGCGCCGAGCTGGCGCTGGGCGAGGAGCCCGGCCACATCTACATCGTCGAGCCCACCGGCCCCTTTGAAGACGACCCCAACCTCACCAACCAGCGCTTTGCCGGCAACCCCACCCAGTCCTTTCGCAGCCGCGCCCCCCTCTGCATCCTCGGCGAGCTGCACCCCTGGCAGGGCCACGACCCCGCCCAGGTGGAGGCCATGCGCGCCGGCATCGCCCACCTCCAGGCCGCCGGCCAGGGCCCCCTCCCGGACTGAGCCAGCACACGGGGGCCGCCCAGCGTGATCGACGCCCACCTCCACCCCCCGCGCCTCGCCGATGTCGGCGGGCAGATCGAGGCCGCCGCCACCCTGGGGGTGACCGCCTTTGTGATGGGCGGCATCGACGCCGCCGACTGGGCCGCCCAGCGCGACATCGCCGCCGCCGATCCACGCCTGCTCCCCTGCTTTGGCCTGCACCCGGCCTTTGTTCACGGCCCCCAGGCCCTTGAGGATCTCGACGCCGCCCTCGACGCCAGCCGGCCCGTGGCCCTCGGCGAGATTGGCCTCGACCGCCGCGTCGGCCCCTTCGACGATCAGCTCCCCCTGCTGCGCGCCCAGCTCGATCGGGCCCGCGCCCTCGATCTGCCCGTGGTGATGCACCTCGTCGGCGGCTGGGAGGCGTTCTTCGACACCCTGCGCCGCGACGGCCCGCTCCCCGCCGGCGGCTTTGTTCACGCCTTCTCCGGCTCCCCTCCCCTCGCCCAGGCCCTGCACAAGGCCGGCCTGGG